>SVEA01000132.1 GCA_015057615.1 Lachnospiraceae bacterium
ATCCACTTAAATACCTTGCCACAGATATAGATTCCGTATGCCGGCGGTGTATTATAAAGGGACGCGCTGTCGGAATGTGTTTTGTATTTCAGCATCGTAGGAGTTCCCGGAAGAACATCCTCCGTAATGAGATCCTCACGAATAATAACGATTACCACACCCGCAGGTCCGATATTCTTTTGAACACCACCGTAGATAATTCCGTACTTGCTGACATCCACCGGTTCGGATAAGAAGCAGGAGGAAACGTCGGCAACCAATGTTTTTCCCTTCGTATTCGGCAGGGTTTTAAACTTCGTACCATAGATCGTATTGTTCTCGCAGATATATACATAGTCCGCATCCTCGGAAATCGGCAGGTCAGAGCAATCCGGTATGTAGGTAAATGTTTTATCCGCGGAAGAAGCTATGGCATTCGCTTTTCCATATGTTTGCGCTTCCTTGTAGGCTTTCTTTGCCCACTGTCCCGTTATAATATAATCTGCTACTTTATTCTTCATAAGATTCATAGGTATCATGGCAAACTGCTGGGATGCTCCACCCTGTAAGAAAAGAACTTTATAATTATCCGGAATATTCATTAATTCCCTTAGATCTTTTTCCGCTTCCTGAATGATCGCTTCGAAAGCCTTAGATCGGTGACTCATCTCCATAACAGACATTCCAGTGCCTCTGTAATCCAGCATTTCATCAGCTGCTTCTTTTAGAACTTCCTCCGGTAACATAGCCGGCCCTGCGGAAAAGTTGTAAATTCTTCCCACTTCTTCATCCTCCTTTTTTTATTTAAAATTTAGTCAAATTTATATAAACCGATAGAAACTTAGTTTATAACATTATTACGTTACCTTAATAAAATATATGCTCCATTATAGAACTATGTTATTTTTTTGTCAATATTACAATCCAGAAAAGCCCTTATTCTTTCAGTTTATGCTATCTTTTAATATTCCAGATCTTCCTCGGTAAATACCTCATCAATTGCTGCTCCCGGCGCTACCATCGGCCAGACCTTATCGTCACTGTCAATGATGCAGTCAATCAGCACCGGCTCGCTAAGCGAGAGCGCTTCTTTTAAAATGCCTTCCACTTCTTCCTTCTTGGTGATCCGGTATGCCTTCACCCCCATTGCTTCAGCTACTTTCACAAAATCGACTGAATCCGTTAGGGTTGTATAGGAATAGCGTTTCCCGTAGAACAGCGTCTGCCATTGCCGTACCATCCCGAGCACATGATTGTTAAATACGATTTCAATGATCGGAATATGATAGCGGGCTGCCGTGGCAATTTCATTCATATTCATACGGAAACACCCGTCACCAGCGATATTAATTACGGTTTTCTCCGGTCTGCCGACCTTCGCTCCAATGCTTGCTCCCAGGCCGTATCCCATCGTACCAAGTCCGCCCGAAGTTAGGAATGTTCTGGGGCTTTTATATTTATAATACTGCGCTGCCCACATCTGATGCTGTCCGACCTCGGTTGTGATGATCGCATCGCCCTTTGTTATCTCATATAGCTTTTCTAATAGATAAGGTCCGCTGAGTACCTCCTGGTTATATCGGAGCGGATATTTTTCCTTCATTTCTATAATATGGGACACCCAATCTCTGTGGCTTTGCTGCTCCAATCTCTCATTAAAGAGCTTTAATACTTCTTTGATATCCCCGATAACACTGCAATGCGTAGGAACATTCTTATTTATTTCCGCAGGATCCACATCGATTTGAAGGATTTTAGCATTCTTAGCAAATTTCTTTGCATTCCCGGTGACACGATCCGAGAATCTTGCCCCCATAGTAATGAGAAGATCGCATTCGGTTACACCTAAATTGGATGTCTTGGTTCCGTGCATTCCAAGCATTCCGGTATAGAGTGGATCTGTTCCGCAGAAAGCGCCTTTTCCCATCAGCGTATCTGCTACCGGAGCATCCATCTTTCCTACAAATTCCCGCAGTTCCTTCCATGCATCCGCAATGACAACTCCACCGCCGACAAATACAAACGGTTTCTCTGCTTTCCTTATCAGCTCTAGGGCATACCGCAGATCTTCTTCCCGAATGTCTTTTGTTACCCTTTGAAGCGGCACGGGCACCGCCCTCTCATAATCTGTTTTCGTGGCAGTTACATCCTTTGTAATATCAAGAAGAACTGGCCCCGGTCTTCCGCTCTTTGCGATTTCAAAAGCTCTTCTCATCACATCCGCAAGCTTTGTAACATCCTTTACAATATAATTATGCTTCGTGATGGGCATCGTAATACCGGCAATATCGATTTCCTGAAAAGTATCCTTCCCTAATAAATTCACCGCCACATTTGCTGTTATCGCCACGATCGGAACACTGTCCATATAGGCAGTTGCAATTCCGGTAACCAGATTGGTGGCACCGGGACCGGAGGTTGCAAAGCATACCCCCACCTTACCGGTTGCTCTCGCATACCCATCTGCGGCATGGGAAGCCCCCTGCTCATGGGAGGTCAGGATATGCCTGATTTCCTTCCTATGCTTATATAATTCATCGTATATATTCAGGATCGCACCGCCCGGATATCCGAAAACGGTATCAACTCCCTGCTCTTTCAGACACTCAATTATAATCTGTGATCCTGTTAATTCCATATTGCACCTCATTTCTGCGCAGATCCTACGCACGAATATCGATCCCTATACCTCCGGTATTTCAAGAATTGCACCACGGTTGCCAGAGGTTACCATTGCTGCGTAACGAGAGAGATATCCGGTGGTTATTTTCGGCTTTCTGGGCTTCCATCTTGCCCTTCTTTCCGCCAATTCTTCCTCAGAGACAGCAAAGTTTAACGTATTGGCATTAATATCGATCTGAATACGATCGCCTTCCTCCACCAGCGCGATGTTACCACCCACCGCTGCTTCTGGTGATACATGACCGATACAGGCTCCTCGGGAGGCTCCGGAGAAACGGCCGTCGGTAATCAGCGCCACACTAGAACCAAGCCCCATACCGATTATTGCACTTGTGGGATTAAGCATCTCCCGCATTCCCGGCCCGCCTTTCGGACCTTCATAACGGATGACCACGACATCTCCGGGAATAATTTTTCCTCCCTTGATTGCTTTCACGGCATCCTCCTCACAATCGAACACCCTTGCCGGCCCCTCATGGCAGAGCATCTCAGGAGCTACTGCGGAACGCTTAACCACGCCGGTATCCGGTGCAAGGTTGCCATGTAATATGGCAATTCCTCCATTTTCACTGTAGGGATTGTCAACGCGCCGAATGACCTCCGGATTTAAGTTGATGCAGTCTTTTATATTTTCACCAACCGTCCTGCCGGTAACGGTAATCTGCTCCGTATGCAGCAGTCCCTTCCTATCCAGCTCCTTCATAACCGCGTATACTCCGCCTGCCTCGTTCAGATCTTCCATATAAGTATGTCCTGCAGGTGCCAGGTGGCACAGATTCGGCGTCCGGTCACTGATTTTGTTTGCTTCCGAAATATCCAGCTCAAAGCCAGATTCATGCGCAATCGCCGGAATATGCAGCATGGTATTCGTGGAGCATCCCAAAGCCATATCTACAGTCAGGGCATTTAAGAATGCCTCCTTCGTTAAGATATCCCTTGGCTTAATATCCTTTGCAAGAAGCTCCATAATCTTCATTCCCGCATGCTTTGCCAGGCAGATTCGCTCGGAATAGACTGCCGGAATCGTACCGTTACCGGGAAGTCCCATACCAATCGCTTCGGTCAGGCAATTCATCGAATTCGCCGTATACATCCCGGAGCAGGAGCCACAGGTGGGACAAACACGATTCGCATAGTCCTCCACCTCATCCTCCGTCATCTTTCCCGCACTATAGGAGCCGACTGCCTCGAACATACTGGATAAGCTGGTCTTCCCGCCGTTTACCCGTCCGGCAAGCATCGGTCCGCCGCTCACGAAAATGGTCGGAATATTGATTCTTGCCGCCGCCATCAGTAGACCTGGTACATTTTTATCACAGTTCGGCACCATGACCAGTGCGTCAAACTGATGTGCCATTGCCATCGCTTCCGTGGAATCTGCAATCAGCTCCCGCGTGACAAGGGAATAATGCATTCCCGAATGTCCCATTGCGATTCCGTCACATACGGCAATTGCCGGAAATACGATCGGAGTTCCTCCAGCCATTGCGACCCCGAGCTTGACCGCCTCCACTATTCTATCCAGGTGACTGTGTCCGGGAACAATTTCGTTATAGGAGCTTACAACACCGATCAGTGGTTTCTGTAATTCTTCCTTCGTTAGTCCCAAAGCATGAAATAATGACCTGTGAGGCGCCTGTGCGATACCTTTTTTCACTGCGTCGCTTCTCATATGAACCACCTTTCTTTCTATGTATAATTTTTTATTCTGCTATCTGCTTCTAAAAGTCTATTGAAACTTCTATAGAACTTACCGTAAAGCAGTGTATTATGCTATATATTAAAGGATTTGATTATAAAAATCAATGTGAAAATGCAAATAATTATGAGATTTTTTCCATTATTATTTATAATTATACAAGGTATAACAAGCATTCATATCACCAGGTTGACAAAGCGATTTTTTAACTCAAAAGACGACCCTTTTATAAAATCGTTAATTCTAGTAACTAATCTTTTGTTTCCGTAAATTTTCCAGTACTGTTTCGTAAAAATTATGTGATCGCAACGTAAAATTAATATTTAATTGATGCAAAATACCATTGCTAATGTTTATTTTTCGTGGTAAGATTTTTTTGTATGTCGACTTAGGCTTGTCCTTAGCCTGACTTTATGTTATTTTTTAAAGTTTTTGACAAATAATCAAACTTTGGAGGCGCTAAAATGACGATTTCTTTTGCTGATTTCTTATCTCAGCTAGTATCAAACCCAGCCCTGCTAATAACGGTCATTCTTACCTTGGGTGTTGTACTTGTGAATGGCTGGACGGATGCTCCCAATGCCATTGCTACCTGTGTATCCACACGGTCGATTCGCCCGAAAAAAGCCATTATCATGGCTGCCGTATTTAACTTTCTGGGTGTATTATTCATGACAATGGTCAACAATGCCGTTGCGGAAACAATCTACAATATGGTTGACTTCGGTGATAACTATAAAAATGCACTGATTGCTCTCTGTGCCGCTCTCTTTGCAATTGTTGTCTGGGCAACAGCAGCCTGGGCATTCGGTATTCCTACCAGTGAATCCCATGCATTAATTGCTGGTGTTACCGGTGCTGCGGTTGCATTGCAGGGCTTCTCCGGCATTAATGCGAATGAATGGATCAAAATCATCTACGGACTCGTAATGTCAACCGTGATAGGATTTGGTGCCGGTTTCCTTGTTGTCCGTCTGATCGGTTTTATCTGCAAGGATATGGACCGCCGCAAGACAACCACCTTTTTCCGGAATGCACAGATCTTCGGAGGTGCTTCTATGGCGTTTATGCACGGTGCACAGGACGGACAGAAATTTATGGGCGTATTTATGCTTGGCGTATTCCTTGCAAAGGGGCAAAATGTAACGAATTTCGAGATACCGATCTGGCTGATGGTTCTTTGTTCCTTAGTTATGGCTTTGGGAACCTCTATTGGCGGCTACCGTATCATAAAAACAGTTGGAATGGGAATGGTAAAACTTGATACCTATCAGGGATTTGCAGCGGACACTGCCGGAGCATTCAGCCTTCTGATCGCTTCTGTCTTTGGTATTCCGGTGAGTACAACCCATACAAAAACGACAGCCATCATGGGTGTTGGTGCATCCAAACGACTTTCCTGTGTTAACTGGAATATCGTAAAAGAAATGGTTTATGCATGGATCTTAACCTTTCCGGGATGCGGGCTCTTAGGGTTTCTGATGGCATACCTGTTTATGAGAATATTTTAAATTCTGATTCTAAAGTTTTAATAAGAATATATCATTTAAAAAGGAAGGAAACTGTTGAAATGAGAAAGAGAAACGAATATAATTATTTTGAAGCATTTTGTGAATTGTCAGAATATTCTTTAAGATCCGCTATTGTTTTAAAAGAAACCCTGAGTAATTTTGATCCCAATACCAAAGTGGTTAAGGTAAAGGAAATGCATCAGATCGAGCATGCGGCAGATAATGCGAAGCACGAAATCATGAACCGCCTGGTAAAGGAATTTCTTCCTCCGATCGAACGGGAAGACATCACCACACTAACTCAGGAAATCGATGATGTGACTGATTCCATCGAGGATGTATTAATCTATATTGATATGTTCAACATTCAGACGATCCGTCCTGAAATTTTGAAATTCACCGATCTGATTGTAGACTGCTGCAAGGCTTTAGATGAGGCAATGGCTCTGTTTAAAAGCTTTAAGAACTTTAACGCACTGCATGAAAAAATCATTGAGGTGAACCATCTGGAGGAACAGGGCGACGCTCTTTATGTCGATATCGTACGCAATCTTTATGAAACCGATAAGGATCCCATTGAATTAATGCGCTGGACCGAGATCATGTACCGCTTAGAGAAATGCTGTGATAACTGTGAAGATGTAGCGAATATTCTGGAAAGCATTGTGATGAAAAATTCTTAATGCAGAAGATATGAGGCCGGAAAGTGTGAAGGGAACCACTTTCCTCTAAATATATATGTGCCGCAGCAAAGCGGCGGAAATGGAGACCTATATGAATCTGGAAAGGCAGAAGGCATTTATCATACATGTTGCTTATATTACCTTGATCTTAGGTTTGGTTTATGTGAGTATTAAGTACTTTCTCCCACTGCTGATGCCCTTTGTCATCGGTATGATTATTGCTCTTGTTTTTCGTCCTTTGATCGATATTCTTCATGAAAAGACACGGGTAAAGCGTTCCCTGGTTTCGATCTTTCTATTAATTTTCTTCTATAGTCTCCTTGCACTTTTAGTAAGTCTGATTGGATTAAAAGTTTTCACCTATATCGAAAATCTGTTCTACCGTCTTCCTGCTCTCTATTCCGATACCATTGAGCCTGCGATAAGGAAGATTGCCGATGATCTTATCTTCCATTTTCCAGGAATCGAATATTATGTTGAGGAATTCTTAGAAAATATAAATGTATCCATCTTTGATTACCTGAAAACCATTTCCTCAACCGTAATTACCACGATCACCGGTTTCGCCGGTCAGCTTCCTGCGTTACTGATTAAATTTATTTTTACGATTGTGTCCTCCTTCTTCTTTACCATTGATTATTACCGTATCGGTGATTTTATGATGCGCCAGTTTAAAGGCAAAAGAAAAGATATGGTACTAAGGCTGAAGGACAACGGCATCGGCACGTTAGGAAAATTTTTTAAAGCCTACTCTCTAATTATTATCATAACCTTTATTGAGCTATCGGTCGGCTTTTGGATTTTAAGAGTTCCGAATGCATTTGTACTCGGTGTTTTGGTTGCAATCGTAGATATCCTTCCCATTCTCGGTACGGGGGCGATTTTGCTGCCCTGGTCCATCCTGTCCTTTATCTTAGGAAATTTTAAGATGGGCGTCGGTATGCTGCTGCTCTACCTCTTTATTACCGCGGTAAGGCAAACCATTGAGCCGAAAATTGTGGGCAAGCAGATCGGACTTCATCCGATTGTAACACTGGTATTAATGTATGTAGGCGCACAGCTTATGGGTGTTCTTGGCCTTCTGCTGTTACCGATTCTGGCAACCATAATCAAGACGCTCAATGATGAAGGAACTATTCATTTGTTTAAATAAAATCCATACCGGCAATCGTGAAAATAAATGAGGCAGTTATGATGAACCGCCTCATTTCTGTTTTTGACAAAGGAATTAATTAATATGCATCCTTTTTTATAAAGGTTGAGCAATCGGTCTGATTCGAATCTGTGGCCTGTCTGGGTTCCACCTGGATCTTTTCTGCTGCACAATGATCGCCATTCATATAGTATTCGCAAGTACTGACTACACATTTCACGCCTTCATTCGGTTTATCCATTTTCTTGATCGCCATATCTTTCCCTCCATAAGAAAAAACAAATTTATAGACTACTATCTTATTATTTCATGAAGGAAAAAATAAATTCACATAAATTTTAAAATAATCGTGTCCTGCTCTTCCTTGGTATTCCTAATTGGTAAGTTAGAAAATTAAACGCTCTTATAAATTTTAAGCAAAAGCAGATAATGGTTTGCCTCCCGAAGGGTATGATCCCCTAACAGCGGAAGGATAATGGATTTAATCTTACAGTCTAACAGCCCTTCGGTTCCTTGTGCCTTAAAATTCCGGATACCCTTAACGGCCTGTAGGCTTTCTTCCGTAACATCATTCGAAATCGTCCGATCCATAGCATCTTTCGCTTTCGCGGTTAATTGGTCAAATTCATTACCGAATTGATTCGCGGTTTTTATGAGCTCTTCCTCGGAAGGATCCAGTAATCCACGGATAAATTTTGCATGTTCTGCCATGATTCGGTTCCAGAATTCTTCCTGTTCGAAAAATTCTCTCTGAATATTGATTACCTCTCTTCCTTGTAATTTTATTAGGAAACGTTGATATAATTTTGCTTCCCGCAGGATATGATCAATAAGTAACGGATAGTTTACAGTAAACAATTTGCAGCACAAAACATCATTTAAAACTACATTTTTAAATTGTATTATATCTCCTACCAAGGCGATTGCTCTTCGGTTAAGCATATATACTTTTCTCTCTAGTATGGGTTCAAATCTACCCATATTCGGTGCAATTTCAGCTTCTGCCCTGGTTATCTCTGTCGGTATCGTAATACCGGTATATAGCGAGGAAGATTTCTCTGCTTCCAAGGTATACTGCGTAACTATTTGGCCTGATTTCAAAAATTCTTCACTGACAACTCCATTCGAAACCACGATTACATCTGACAGGAACTCTTCGAACGCTTTCTTTAACTCCGCAGCCCGATCGATAAATTTGCTATCCTTTGGCACAAAGCCTGCCATTAAAAAAAATGCATGCTCCTTCATAATTCTACCAAAGAAGAGATTTGTCTCAAGAGATTGTTGTATAAACTCATAACGTGATATCATTTTTTAACCTCATTTCTGCGCGGCATTTTATGTCTCACAGAGTTTGTGGATACCGCGCAGACACAAGCTCTATGTGTGCAGGAACCATAAACTTCTGCACACTTTTTCACTCTTTTTACTTCTACAAGGCTGATATGATTGTCAAAAGCTTCTTAACAAATCATCTTTCCAATTTGCACAAACAAGGTAAAACTTAAGTAATAGGAAACAATATTTTATACGCAACTGTTTTAAGTCGTTGGTCACTTAGACCACGTATTTTGTGGTCTTATGTACCACTACGTACTTCAATCCAAGGATTGCTTTTTTTGCAATGCTTTGAGAATAACGTGTTGCGAATGAAATTTGTTTCATATTACTTGTCAATACATGAATTGTGCAAATTTTACTTAATGCAAAGAACTACCCGGCAAACTTAAGGTAGTTCTTTGTTTATCAAATATACCGCTTTTATATCTTTTGAGGGAAGACATAAATTTGAAACTGCGGTTTTTGTAATATGTCATTCCGGAAATTGCATATAAATGCCCTCTGCCATCATATCTGCCATCTCAAGAGCCTGCAATTCGATATCATCATAGCCGGCAGTTGCCTGAGCATAATTTTGCTCCAATAAATTGTTAGTTCTTGTACTTAATAAGTTTAAATGATCCTCCATCATTGCACTCCAATCTTCCTCACTCCAATATGGATTGAGGCTTCCAAGTAGAGCTGCAATCTGATTTGCATTTTGGTGCCATCTTGTATTAGCATCGTTATAAGTATTGGTATCTCCGGCTTTCGCAGCTTTAACGAGTTCTGCAGCAATCGTTAGATGTTCTGTTAATAGGTCTGCAAATTCACGCGCTGCTTCTTCTCCATAGAAAGGCATTAATGCATTCGCAAAATCCTGTGGGTTCCGTAAAAGTCTTTGTGTTGCCAGCTCCAATGTTGGAAGATCGAATATAATCGCTTCAACAACATTACTCGTCCATGTAACATGCTGCTCCCAGAGCATACGGAAATAATTTTCCAAATCCATTAATCCATTGCCTAGCATTCCTTCCTCCATAAACTCACTCGGTGTTGAGGGATAATACTGATTTCCGGGAGTAATTGTAATTACCTGGCCTACCTGAAGGTTCGTTGGATTAATACCTGGATTTACTTCCATAATGCTTTCTGGTGTCGTATTAAATACCTGCGCCAACATCCATATGGTATCATAAGGACGAATCGTATATTGCATAGTACCATTCATAACAATAATCATCACCTATTAGAAGTTCTATTTCAGCTTATGATTAACACAGGGAAAAGGTTCCATCCGGCCGTATGCAAGATGAAACCTTTTTTTGTTTTTATGTTAAATGTGCCAAGGCACATTCTTTGTTCTTTATAATAAACGAAGAGGTTGGGCTGGTGCAAATCGACAAAAGAGTAACAGAAGAGGGAACAAATTGGTACGCTTATAGTATACAAAAGGAATGATATGTCTTTCGATCCAGTGTGTGAAGGATAATCATAGCCCCTCTTGCAGACGATTGATATAATTAATCAATCCTTCCGCTTCTATAATCTTCTTCACAAAATCCGGGAACGCCTGCCCCCGGTACTGCGTCCCCTTCGTGAGATCATAGATGATTCCCTTGTCGAAATCAATTTCCACATGATCTCCGTCTTCGATTTCTCTCGCTGCCTCCGGGCATTCAATGATCGGAAGCCCGATATTGATCGCATTCCGGTAGAATATTCGTGCAAATGTCTCGGCAATTACGCAGCAAATACCGGAAGCTTTAATTGCAATCGGAGCATGCTCCCTTGAGGAACCGCATCCGAAGTTCTTATTCGCAACCATAATATCCCCCGGCTTTACTCGATTAACGAATTCCTTATCGATATCAATCATACACTTAGCAGCCAATTCCTTGGGATCCTGGGTATTTAAATAACGCGCTGGAATAATTACATCCGTATCGATATTATCTCCATATTTGTGTACGGTTCCAAATGCTTTCATACTTAACCTCATTTCTGCGCTGCCTTTTGCGCGCTTTTTTCTCCTTTTTCTGTATTCCTTCTCTTATCCGGGTTCACTTTATTTCTGCACCGTTTTTACAGGTACTCTATACCACAAGTTTATTAATACCTCTCCTAACGCAGGCTGCCTTCCGCTCTTATATTCCGTATTTACCGGCATAAGCCTTTGTATTCAAATTTCATCTTCTATACGAACTGCGTTTCTTCTTAGTAGCAAAGAGTTTGCCAAGGCAAACGCTCGCACCGAGCGCGTTCTGCCACAGGCAGATAAATACCTTACGAATACATGTTTCAAGTATTCGTTACGTGCTGAGTACATCATCCCCGTGCGGACTATGTTCGCATTGAGGTTTTTTGTCGTATAGGATGCAATTTCCTATACGGCGAAAAACGAGCCGTGCTTTTTCTCATAATCCCAGTTCACCTGGCCCGGAGATTCTTCCGGTCACGGCACTTGCCGCTGCCACCGCGGGGCTTGCAAGATAAACCTCCGCTTCCACATGACCCATACGGCCAACAAAATTACGATTCGTAGTTGCTACCGCTCGCTCTCCTGCCGCCAGAACTCCCATATGTCCTCCAAGACAGGGTCCGCAGGTCGGTGTGCTGACTACGGCACCAGCATGAATAAAGGTTGCAAGAAGTCCTTCCTCCATCGCCTGCAGGTAGATGCTCTGCGTGGCGGGAAATATAATCAGCCGCATTCCCTTTGCAATCCTTCTGCCTTCCAGAATCTGAGCCGCCGTTCTCAAATCTTCCATTCTTCCGTTGGTGCAGGAACCAATGACCACTTGATCGATCTTAATATCTCCTATTGCATCGATCGTATGTGTATTCTCCGGCAGATGTGGAAATGCGATCGTCGGCTTTAATGAAGAGAGATCGATCTCGTAAGTGTGTTCATACTCTGCATCCACATCTGCCTCATACCTCTTAAACTGCCGGATAGAGTGCTCTTTCATATAGCGGATCGCCGTCTCATCCACTGGGAATATCCCGTTCTTCGCACCTGCTTCAATCGCCATATTCGCCATGGTGAACCGGTCATCCATGGTCAGATGAGAAATCCCGTCTCCCGTAAATTCCATGGATTTATAAAGAGCGCCG
Source organism: Lachnospiraceae bacterium (assembly GCA_015057615.1). Taxonomy (GTDB): domain Bacteria; phylum Bacillota; class Clostridia; order Lachnospirales; family Lachnospiraceae; genus Mobilitalea. Next base: position 12,145 of record SVEA01000132.1, read on the forward strand.
TCTACCCCGATGAATCCAATGATATGAAGAATGATGTCCTTCCCGCTTACCCACTTCGGTGGTCTACCTTTTAATACAAATCTTAATGCTGCGGGAATCTTAAACCAAGCTTTGCCGGTTGCCATTCCTGCCGCCATGTCCGTACTTCCTACACCTGTAGAAAATGCCCCCAAAGCTCCGTAGGTACAGGTATGCGAATCCGCCCCGATCACAACATCTCCGGCAACGACCAATCCCTTCTCCGGCAGCAACGCATGCTCGATCCCCATCTCTCCAATTTCAAAGTAATTCGTAATCTCCTGCTGCAGGGCAAACTCCCGCATACATTTACAGTTCTCTGCCGATTTTATATCCTTATTCGGCGTAAAATGATCCGGAACCAATGCGATCCGATCCTTATGAAAGACTTTTTCTACCGCCATCTTCTTCATTTCTTCGATCGCAACCGGTGCAGTCACATCATTGCCCAGTACCAAATCCAGATCCGCCTCGATCAGCTGTCCGGCAGAGACTTTGCAAACCCCTGCATGCGCCGCTAAAATCTTCTGTGTCATTGTCATCCCCATATCGGAACCCTCCTGCTTTTCATCAATTACCCTTTCCCGATAGTCAAAAGCCTTCCTAACAAATCATCTCTTTAATTTGCACAAATCAATGAAAATCTTCCGTAATAGGTAACAATATTTACTGCACAACTTTTAAAGTCGTTGGTACTTAGATCAATGTATTTTGTGATCTTATGTACCATTACGTACTTCAACTCAAGCACTGGCGCTTTTACAGTACTTTGAGGAACAACATGTTGCGAGTGAAATATGTTTCCTATTACTTATCAATGCATAAATCGTGCAAATTGATGAGGTTAATATTATAAATCGGCTTTTGACCCTTAAATCAATTTATACCAACCGAATTTCGTCTGCAATCCGGTCTCCCATCTCCTTCGTTCCTATCTGTGTCATTCCGTCCGACATAATATCGATCGTACGGTACCCCTGTTTTAACACAGATTTTACTGCTGCCTCTATTCGTTGTGCCTCCTTTTCCAGGTCAAAGGAATAACGGAGCATCATAGCGGCTGAAAGGATCATGGCAATCGGATTTGCCTTGTTCTGCCCGGCAATATCCGGCGCCGACCCATGGCTTGGCTCATACAGCCCAAGCTTCGTCTCTCCCAGACTTGCTGACGCAAGCATCCCGATCGACCCCGTTATCATACTGGCTTCATCGGACAAAATATCGCCGAACATATTCTCTGTAAGGATCACATCAAATTGTCCCGGATCCTTTACCAGCTGCATTGAACAATTATCCACAAGAATATGGGATAGCTCTACCACCGGATAGTCCTGCGCGACTTTATCTACTACCTGTCTCCATAGCCTGGAG
>SVEA01000133.1 GCA_015057615.1 Lachnospiraceae bacterium
GATGACCTTGATGACGATATCGGAGAAGAAGGCTTTTATATCTTCTAATCTGCCATCGTCTACTTCAAGCGCCTGCACCTGTGCAGGCGCTTATAATTATGGGTTACGGTGAATGGAGCATTTTCCTATAAAGTAAAAAAAGCGGACTGAAAAGACCATAATACTTAATCTTTTCAGTCCGCCATTCTCTATATTCCATGCAGCAGCTATGAAGCCCATAACTTGGCAATTCTAAGAATGATATAGGCAGGTATAAAACCGATAACCTGGCAGGCGGCTTTGATTTTTGAGTATTTCAAAGCCGCCGTAATAATTGTCGTAGTTATTTAATAGCAAAAAAAACCTAGTTAGCGGAATTCTTTTAAATATCTCATAAATAATAAATGTTGCGCCTAAGCTGATAATTACTATTAAGATTTGCGTCAATTATTTGTATTGCACCTACAAGTTATCTTGTTTACATTTTATCAGCAGCAGGAAAATTTAGTGCGGTACTCTTCCCCAAATCCTATTTTGACTTATTATATTACCCATACACTACCAGAATGCAACCAAAAGGGAGATAATTAGACGTCCAGGCCATTCCTATAAAGGTCATAAAAATGATGCGTCGGGCCATTTCCCTTTCCGATAGCAAGCGAATGTTCAATCGCTGTTGTGACATAAGCCTTTGCCTTTTGCACGGCATCTTTAACCGGCAGTCCGTTTGCAAGCTGCGAAGCAATAGCGGATGAAAAGGTGCAGCCTGTTCCGTGGGTATTCTTTGTGGCAATACGGGATGTTTCAAAATGGTAGAAATCCTTGCCGTCAAACAAAACATCCAATGCGCTGCCGGAGGCATGACCACCTTTAACGACAATAGCCTTACAGCCCATCGCATGGATTCTTTTTGCAGCGGCTTCCATGTCAGCCACCGATGAAATCTGTATGCCAGCGATTTTTTCAGCTTCTGGAATATTGGGTGTTAACACATCTGCCAACGGAATAATTACTTTTATCAGCGTATCAACCGCGGTAGGCTCCATAAGAGGGCAGCCGTTCTTGGCATACATAACAGGGTCAATGACCACGTTTGCCGGGTGGTATTCCAGCAGCTTTTCAGCAACGGCGTTCATACATGCCGGAGTGGAAAGCATCCCGATTTTTACCGCATCTACTTCAATATCCTCAAATACTGCATCAATCTGCTTTTGAATTATATCCGGAGTGATATCCTGTATATCGATAACACGGCTTGTGTTTTCCGCAACAACGGAGACAATGACGCTCATACCGAAAACACCATGTGCGGAAAAGGTCTTAAGATCCGCCTGTATTCCCGCTCCGCCACTGCAATCTGATCCCGCAATACTCAAAACTTTTCTCATTATAAAATTTCCTCCTTTTCTTCCTTTGGAAAAGCAATCATGTTACCGTCTGTGACGGTAATAACGCTCTTTCTCCCGATAAACTGATTGCTGACACCAAAAATAAATGTACTTGTCAGCGTAGCGTTATCAAGTTCTTATTTTAATTTCTTGAGGCATAACAAATTTCAGCTTCCATTGCTGCTACTCCTGATAAGCCATTTTCCAGAAATCCAGTTCTAACAAGCTTGCCTTTTTAAAAATGGCTGTCAGTTCCTTTCTTTCATGGTCCGGCAAAGAGACACATTTATCCTCCGCGAAGTCACTCCACAGTTTGCAATCCTCCACATAGCGTTCATCGGCATAGTCTTCAATAAAATCCCAATACCTTGATTTATTCGTTCCCGGTTCACCGGCAATCTTTCGGAAAATATAGCTGTAGCTCAACATACAAGGAAGTACAGCCATCAGAATTTTACTTACGCTGCCATCCTCTGCAATGTCCATCATGAAATCAATATAATTCTGATTTTCAGGAAGCGGTGCAATGCCTTCGATATCACTGTCCGTTAGTCCAAACTTCTTTAAATAGCTTAATCGAACAGCGGATTCTTTATCCGTCACAAAGCAAAGTACGGAATAAAAAAGTTGAATATCCTTTAATACTGTAGAATGGTACATTGCCTTTCCATAGACGCGAGCATAGTGTTTTAAGTAAATGCTGTCTTGAATCATGTAATGCTTAAATTTTTCCATTGGTAAAGTTCCGTTTTTCACTTCCTGTACAAATGGCGTTTCTGTACAGGCATTCCAAATAGGCAAGACCTGATTCAGCGTTTCTTTCATAAATGACATATTTTTTTCCTCCTAAAGTAAAATAAGAGTCTCCATATAATTTGGAAGCTCTTTCAGACGCAAGGGTGGCGTAAGAAATTGCTTCCCTACGCCGGTATTAGACGCAAACCTATCAACCGTATTTATTTTATAAGAAAGAGTTTCGCTGGCAAAATACAATACGTGCGAGTGTGCATCCTTAGCGGAGCGTTTTTTATCTTATAGGACGCAATTTACTATACGATAAAAAAAGGACGCTGCCATCTGGGGAAACGTCCTAATCAAATACAATATTGCACCGATTGCTTCCCTACGTCGGTCTTAACCAACAGGTTCAAAGGGTCAGGTTTTACCTTCTCAACTATCAAGTAGTTCCCCCGCATATTTATTATTATAGCAGTTTAATATATATAGTCAACCATTTTAGGTATTTGATAAATTAAAGTTTCGAGTTTTAACACACTGATAGCCCTCTTGTTTTAGTACCTTCAATGCTCTTGCATAATCTTCCACTTTAGTCAAAATATAATCCGTATTTCATCGCTTTTAAGCCTTTTATAGTCTTTGATGATGTACCGTTTAAATTCCGCGGATATCCAGGATGCAAATTCAAAAGCTATATCCGAATGAGCAAAAGTCCCGCCGTGACGTCCCGACTTTGAAACAATGCCAATTGCATCTGTGTTTCTTATCCATCTTTGCTGCGACAGTGTAAAAGCATTATAACCACCCTTCTTTTCTAAACCTCCTTAACGCAAAATGCGATACCTGCATGGTTACTGCAAGATTCCATACTATTTTAGATATGAAAAAAACTACATCCTCATTGGTTTATTACCAACAAAAATGTAGCTCATAATCTGACGGAGAAGATGGGATTTGAACCCATGCGCCGGGGAACTCCCGACCTACCGCATTTCGAGTGCGGACCCTTCAGCCTCTTGGGTACTTCTCCATATTTTATTATTAACGGCACGGATTCGAATTTATCTTTTGAATACAGCCCGTTTTCACATTTTGACAGATTTCCGAAGCAGATAGAATGTAATACCATTCCTTAGATCGGAAACGTTCTCGTATTATCGGAAACAGATTTTATACTTCTATTCCTTTTTACTGAAGGTAATCAGGAGCAGCTCAACCCCGATCTGATCAATCATTCTTCCGCTCTTCACCTGCTCTTCAATATCTGTTGCAAACTCCAATGCCTGCTTCAAACGAGCGGTGGTGAAATTTCTTTCCTGCACTTTGTACTTTCCTACGGCAAAGGGAGGTACTCCAACTTTCTTGGCGATTTCTGCGCTGGCTTGTCCTTTGGCGGTTAAATCCTTAATTTGGAGTAGAATATTAAAATGCCTGGTGATCAGAAATAGAATGGACATTGGTTTTTCTCTTACGGATAGCAGATCATAATACAGCGAAAGTGCCTTCTTCTGCTGCTTCGAACCAATGGCATCAATCATTTGAAATATTTTCCCTGTGATCTGCGTTGTAACTACGGTATCGATATCCTCCGTTGTTACTATGGTACGATCCATCGTATAGCCAATGATCTTTTCAACCTCGTTCTGGATATTCTCCATATCGGGACCCGTCTTATCCAGCAGGTAAGCCACATTACTTATGGTTATCTTCTTCCCTGCCTGTTCTAACAGGGATGCGGCAAATAGCTTGAGATTTCTCTCATCCAAGCCGTTCATCTCCGAAACAGTACCGCGGTCCTTCACAAATTTATAAAGCTTATTGCGTTTATCGATTTCTGTTTCAACAAAGATTACGATCGTACTTTCCGGCATACCGGATAGCATTGTACTAAGTTCACTCTGTGATTTAAATAATCCGCTGTTTTCAATAATGACTAGTCTTTTGTCGCTAAAAAACGGAAGGGTCTGCACCACCTCGGCTACATTTTTAATATTAATGTCTTTTCCTTCAAAATAGGAATAATTCATTTCATCGTTATTGCCAAGGATGGCATCCTTTAATTTATCACGATAGAGCTTCTTAAGATATCCCTCTGTACCGTATAGTAGATAGAACGGTTTATAGCTGCCCAATTTAATATGCTCTTTAATAACTTTCATAATAAATCGTTCTCCCATCTTTTTCGAACATTATCTATTCTACCTAATTCTTAAGGAATATGCAAGTACAATTTTTATTTTTAATCGATTGGTCCAAAACGGTTAAGCGGAGTAACACGGAAAATCACTTTACCGCCGATGTTTTCCCTCGATACATTTCCAACATATTTATCTCTGCTGTCTTTGCTGATATTACGGTTATCTCCCATTACAAAATATTCATCGTCCCCCAAAGTAATCGGCTTGGCAGCTCTTCCGGGATCCGCAATCGGTTCCTTCCCATAATGCTCTTCAAGGACTTCCCCATTGATATAAATATCACTACCTATAATCTGTATCGTCTCTCCGGGCATACCAATAATTCTTTTCACGTAATATTCTGTATTATCGCGGCCGTACGGATAAAACACAATAATATCGTAGCGGTCCAGCCGATCAAATCGGTAGGACAATTTTTCTACATACAGATTTTCTCCATCCATCAGCGTATCTGCCATGGAGGACCCATCAACGATCGTCCGCTGAATAACGTAGTTCGGCAAAACGTAGATGCAAGCAAAGATTAAAATTGCATAAAATAGTAAATCAAATAATAAACCTTTCATATTTACTTTACTATCTTTTTGAGGTGGCTTCTCCTCTATTGTGATATCAGGCTCTTGTTTTTCGAATGTATCTTCACTTAAAGACATGTTTATAACGTTTCCTTTCATTTGCTTCACCCGATAACCTTCTTAGTAGCAAAGAGTTTGCCAAGGCAAACTCTCACGCCGAGCGCGTTCTGCCGCCGGCAGATAAATACCTTACGAATACATGTTTCAAGTATTCGTTACGTGCTGAGTGTGTCATCCCAATGCGAACTATGTTCGCATGAAGGTTTTTTGTCGTATAGGACGCAATTTCCTATACGACAAGATAAAGCACTTTCATACCATAGTATATGAAAGTGCCCACAATTCGTTATTAAGAAAACTTATTGCTACTCATTTATCAAATTTTCATCATCCGTAACAATTTTAACCTTTGATTCATAGAGTTCTTCAACTGCAATGGATAACGGCTTTTTACTTTCCACTTCAACGAGGGGAGTTGCACCATCGATCAGCTGTCTGGCACGCTTTGCTGTTGCAAGAACGATCGAATATCTACTATTCACCACCGGCTGCTCTCCCGGTTCTACCTCGCTATTAACTACTTGCATTAAATCCGTATATGATGGATGTAACATATCTCTTTTCTCCTTCCTTTGGATGGCTATCCTTTATTCTGAATGCTAACTTATACTCTTATCCATAGACTGGGTTCAGTTATCTAACCCTTCTCTTTGATTCACCCTGCTCGCTATCGTCTCCGGTAACAGGGCAGACAATACCAAATGACCACTCTCCGTTACGATGACAGCCTTTGTCTTTCTTCCACAGGTTGCATCAATTGCCATACCGGCATCCTTGGCTGCCTGCACCATCCGTTTGATCGGCGCAGCGTCCGGACTGATAATTCCTATTATTTTACTGGCATTTACTACATTTCCAAAACCTACATTAATAAACTTATTCAAAGTTATTCCTCATTTCGATAACTTCTATTCTATATTTTGAATTTGTTCCCTTACTTTTTCGATTTCTGTTTTTAAATCGATTGCTTTATTGGTAACTTCCAGATCATTTGCCTTTGATAGAATGGTATTTGCTTCACGATTCATCTCCTGCGCAATAAAATCCAGCTTTCTACCCACATTATCACTATCGTTTAATGTTTCTTTCATATTCTTGATATGGCTTTTCAGTCTGACCGTTTCTTCATCAACACAGATCCGATCGGCATAAATGGTTACTTCGGTTGCAAGAATGCTTTCATCGATCTTCGTATCTCCAAGAAGCTCATTCACCTTAGCGGTCAGCTTATTACGGTACTCGGTAACAATCTGCGGGGACCGTTCTTCGATAAAGTCCACCAGTTCCAGCATACCATCCAGCTTGGCAACCATATCCTGCTTCAGGTTTTCCCCTTCCACAATTCTTGCTTCCACAAACTGCTTTGTTGCTGTACTTATCGCTTTTTCAATGAGGCTCCACAATTCCTCCTCATCAATGGTCTGTTCCTCTAAAGTGAATACTTCCGGAAATCTCGATAAGGAAGAAACCCGGATATCATTTTCAATTCCAAAATCTTTGCTCATTTTCACCAGATTGGTATAATACTCTCTGGCTAAATCAGCATTGTATTTAACACATACATTGTTCTCTGTATAGTCTTCATATGTAATAAAGATATCTATTTTTCCGCGGCCAATGGATTGCTTAAGCAGATTACGAATTGCAGCTTCAAATATGCTTAACTTTTTTGGCATCTTAATCGTAATGTCACAATAGCGGTGGTTCACAGACTTCATTTCTACCGTGATTTTACGGTCTTCATTTGCGATTTCACATCTTCCAAAGCCTGTCATACTTTTTAGCATAGAATACACACTCTCTCAATTATGTTTATTTGGCGGTGCACCACCGTCACTCATGGCAAGCGAATTTTTAACAAGCAAACCCTATTTAACGGCAATTCACTTGCAATTGCTAAATTCTCTTGTATGCATTTTACATTCAATTTATTATAAATGATATAAGGAAACAAGTCAATACGCTGAACCGGAATGTTTTTGTATAAATTATTGAAATTACATATTCATTTTCTACATTATGCATCGGCAAAAAAGGGTAACCCCGTCTAAACTGATATTAATAAGGTATGATACCCCATCCTCCTTAATACCTTCTCCCATATGGCGGCTTCATCCAGATCGTCAAATCTGCCTACATGCACTGCATAAAATTCTCCTTGACGAGCAAGATCCGAGTCAAATCCATTATAATGTAACTGCTTCTGATATTGAAGTGCATTTTCATTTGATCGAAATAATCCCACTTGAATCCGGTAACGATACCCCGGCTTATATAAATCTTCCATACCTTCTGCATCTCCCCTATAATATGTAGCAGCATCGTCATTGTAATTCCCATTTAATTGGGGTTGAAAGGTTTCTAGTATGCCCGCTGAAATCGCCCATACCAGCTCCTGAAACCTGGTTTCGAATTCTTCATCGCCTGCTTCTGTGTTGATCAATCCTACCATCTGCATTAAAACTGGTATTTTAAATCTTGTAAATACTGCAGTTTCCGATTGAACCTCAATGATTCCGTGCGTTATAAAGTGATACATAGTAAGATAACGATTTATATTTTCCGCAATCCTTCTTGCTAAACTGCTGTAATCATAGATCAGGGACCCCATGCCTTCATAAGTGCAGTTATCATGTCCCGCATATCGCTGAATGGAAATTATGATATTCGGTTTTATTTCTTCCGCAATCTCTGCCCTTTCGATCCATGACATTTTTCTGTTATCCGTTCTTGTATAGAAAACATCTACGCCATGTTCTGCTAATATCTCCCCCACAGCCAGAGTAGTTTTTAGAATATCATTTTTATCCATACTACTTCCATTTCCATGCTCTTCTTGAAAGACTTTTCCGCTATGACCTGCGTCCAGCATGATACGCAACATAATATTCCCCCCATATTATCCGGTATATTTGATATAAGTGTCAAAAAGCTTTCTTAACAATCGTCTTCATCAATTTGCTTAAATCAAGGAAAAACTCAAGTAATAGGAAACAATATTTTACTGCGTAACTGTTTGAAGTCGTTAGTACATACTTCAATCCAAGTACTGCGCTTTATGCAGTGCTTTGTTAGACAATATGTTGCGAATGAAATTTGTTTCATTACTAATCAATACATAAATTGTGCAAATTGACGAAACGGGTTCTATAAATCGGCTTTTGATACCAAATCATATTTATTCTATTATATGATATGAGGTTACATTAATTACTTATTACAGAGTGCATCCGGCAAAGATAACGCCTGGAGGTGTTTTGATATCGATCCATGCAAAAATCCCTGTATGAGCACAAACTGTTTCATACAGGGATCATAAGTAATGATTCGAATCAAATGCGAAGCTTTATTTACTCTGTAAACATCGGTGTAGAGAGATATCTTTCCCCGGTATCCGGAAGTAATACAACAATTGTCTTGCCTGCATTTTCCGGTCGTTTTGCCACCTGGGTTGCCGCCCACAAAGCTGCACCGGAGGAAATACCGACCAGAACGCCTTCCTTTCTTACAATTTCCCGGCCCGTTTCAAAGGCATCCTCATTGCTGACAGTAATGACTTCATCATAAATCTTTGTGTTTAATGTATCCGGTATAAAGCCGGCACCAATTCCCTGAATCTTATGAGGTCCGCCATGGCCCCCGGATAAAACCGGAGAATCCGCAGGCTCTACCGCCACGATTTGTATCTTAGGATTCTTAGATTTTAAATACGCTCCCACTCCGGATATGGTGCCACCGGTACCGATCCCCGCAACAAAGATATCCACTTTACCATCCGTATCGTTCCAGATCTCCGGACCGGTCGTTTCTTCATGTACCTTGGGATTGTTCTGATTTTCAAATTGGGAAGGCATAAAGCTGTTCGGGGTTTCCTTTGTGATTTCTTCCGCTTTCTCAATGGCACCTTTCATCCCTTTGGCTCCATCCGTCAATACCAGTTCTGCGCCATAGGCTTTCATCAGATTTCTTCGCTCAATGCTCATTGTCTCCGGCATCGTAATGATCAGCTTCAGACCATAGCTTGCGCTTACGCTGGCTAGGCCAATACCAGTATTACCACTGGTTGGTTCTACAATTGTCGTATCCTGGTTGACCTCGCCATTCTTAATTGCTTCGTCAATCATTTTCCTTGCAATACGGTCCTTTACGCTTCCTGCCGGGTTAAAATATTCCAATTTAGCAACAATCGTTGCGTCCAGCTGATGGCTTTCCTTGTAATTTACCAGCTCCAATAAGGGTGTATTGCCAATTAGCTCCGTGATTTTCTTTTTAATATTTGCCATAATAAATCTCCTTCCATGAATAATGATATAATTTTTATTTCTTTGCTCCATTTCTTTGGTATAAATAGTATTCCATGTTCTATTTAATATAGTATATGCATTCCATCGTTTTATTTCATAGTATTCATACAGGATTGATATGAATTGCTAAATTTGATATAATAATAAACCCACTTGTATAATTTGTCAAGTGGGTTTTTGCATAATTATTCTCGCTATCGATATATATATTATTCTATACCATTTCTTTCCGTAAAGCTATCATTTCTTTTCCATGTTAATCTAAATCTTACTTGATAATTCTATGAATAGATTATCGGCTCCTTTATCAATTGCTCTATCTTCTTTGCATCGCCTTTTTATACGCAGATACCGAAAGCATGTAGGCAATTTTCCGATGGAGTTTTTTATTACCGCAGCAATGCTTTTAAAAAGTTTACGGCATCTTTAATATCCCGTTCCGGATTTTCACCTACTTCCCTCTCGACTGTCAGAAAGCCTTCGTATCCGATCTGGGAAAGGGCTTTTCTATATGCCCCAAAATCAACCTTTCCTTGTCCTAAGGGTTTCTCTGCGAAGTAATCCTCGAGTCTCAAATCACCAATACCGCCCTCCGCAAAAAAATCATATATTATCTTGGGGTCCGTCTTTTTTATCATAATTCCGTCTTTTGCATGGGTATGTACGATATAATCCTTTAAGGTTGTTACCGCTTCTACCGGATCATCCCCGGTAACCATTACTAAATTCGCCGGGTCGAGATTTACTCCGACACCATTACAGTCAAGGCTATCCAGAAATTTTTTCAGAGTCTTTGCCCTTTCCGGACCAGTTTCAATCGCGAAGGTTGCACCCAGACGATCACCAAATCTGCCTAATTTCTCGCATGCATCCTGAAGGACTCCATATCTGGAATTGGTTTCATCCTCAGGAATAACACCGATATGGGTCGTAACCACATCAGTTTCCATATCCTTCGCAAGCTCCATAATTTTTTTCGATTTTTCAATCTTCCAGGCATTCTCTTCCGGAATGGTAAAGCCATGCCCTCCCAGATCGCCGCAGAGTGCAGAGACTGTAAGCCCATTTGATTTGATATAATTAAGCAATTCTTTTCTTTGATCTTTGTTTAGATGATCCGGATCCATGCTACCGCTTACCGCATAGATCTGTATCCCATCCGCTCCTACCTCTTTTGCCTTCTTAATCCCAGCTCTTACATCGAGCTTAAAGGAATCGACCATAACTCCAATTTTATTTGAATACATAACTATCCTCATTTCCGCGCTGCCTTTTGCGCTTACTCCATTAAAATTGTTTTCTTTTAATCAAACCGAACCTTTTCTTGACCACTGTAAACTTTGTGCCGCAGGCGTGGTATTGGCAAAGCACTATCGTATCTGCTTATTGTATTGCGTGCTTTGTGTACGTAATACATTCCAATGTCCCTTGGAACGGATCTTCCATCCCTTCATATTCAATCGACAGATAGCCTTCATAACCGTGATCCTTTAAATAATTGATGATCTCCGAAACAGGTACATCACTCCTCCCTAGAACCACTCCCTGATATATGCTGCCGTCGATTGCAGCGTAACCTTGTTTGTCATCTACCTTTTTGAAATCTTTTAAATGAAGGAAACCAATCTTTTCATTAAGATTTCTGACAGCCTCCAGAGAATTTTCACTTACCAGAAGAAAATTACCGATATCCGCATTGGACTTCAATGCTTTCGAGCCGACTCTCTCTAGTATTCTCTTTACTTGGCTGGATTTTCCGGCAAGAAGGCCGTGATTTTCGAGCACCATCGTGATACCCTTTTGCTCTGCCAGAGGGGCAACCTCCTGAAAGCATTCAACGATCCAATCTTCTGCCGCCTCAAATGACATACCTTCTTTTTTATCTCCGCTGAACACCCGCAGCAGTCTGGTTCCAAGCTTAAGAGCAGTGTCCATGCTTTCCTTAATATACGCTGCCTGCTCTTTTCTTTTCACGCTGTCTGCAAGTACAAAATCATTCGCGATGGAATATGCGGATACCTCCATATCCAGTTTCTTAATTCGTTCATTTATTTTGTTTATTTCCTCTTCACCGTGAAGGAAGCAGTCCAGCAGCTCAACATATTTTACACCATTGTCGTGGCAGTAATGAATAAAGTCAAAGATAGATATCTCCTTGCTAAATAGCTTTTCCTGGAGACGCCACGCACTTACCGATAATTTCATAAAAATAATCATTCCTTTCTTCCTGTTTATTTATTATAATATTGATTTGGTCAAAAGCCTTCCAACAAATAATCTTCGTCAATTTGCACAAATCAAGCAAAAAACCCAAGTTATAGGAAACAATATTTTAGTGAGCAACTGTTTGAAGTCGTTGATACTTAGACCCACGTATTTATAAATCGGCTTTTGACCCTTAAATCAATCTTACTTCACGCCCTGTTTCTGCGGATTGATAAATCGCATCAATTATTTTCATTAATTCCAGACCGTCCTCCGCCGGATTCATACATTCCGTTCCATCAGCGATACAGCTTATAAAGTGTTTTGTTTCTTCAATGAAGTTATGCTCGAAGCTGCTGCCATTGGGATCCACAATGGGTTTTGTATTCCTCAGGTAGTTATACCGGCTTTCATATAATTCAAATTCCGGTTCCATTTTAGCTCCTGCCTTATCTCCGAACAGTTCAAGATAAAGGGAATCTTCTTTTATATTCTGCACCCAGCTTGTTTCAAAGAACAGTGTCATATTATTATCAAACTTAATTATTGCGGCAGCGCCGTCTTCCACATCGTTATATTCACTGTAATCCGCGGAATTGTATTTCTGTATTCCTTTAACCTCCGGCTTTAGTCCCATGCTGTTAAAGGTTGAAGCGGTAACCGATACCACTTTCGGCTTACCGGAAAGATACCTTATCAGATCAATCATATGTACACCGAGATCTATGACCGGACCACCGCCGGACCTTCTTTTGTCTGAAAACCATCCTCCGGGATTGCCCCATCTTCTAAGACAGCCGGTCTTTGCATAATAGATATTTCCCAAATCCCCGTTATCAATTATTTCCTTTAACGCGTTCGCATTTTCTCCGAATCTTCTGCAAAAGCCTACCATCAGAATTTTACCAGATTTTTTTGCAGCCTCTACCATTTCCTGTGCCTGCTCTGCATTGAGTGCAAGCGGTTTTTCACATAGGACATGCTTACCTGCGTTTAATGCAGCGATACTTGCGGGAGCATGGATATTATTCCATGTGGTTACGCTTACAGCGTCCAGCTCCTCCATTTTCAGCATTTCGTTGTAGTCGGTAAATACATTCGGGATATGATACCTTTGAGTAAATTCATTTACACGCGCTTCATTCATGTCACAGGCTGCGATTACCTCAACATTCTCCAGTCGCGTATAGCCTGCCATATGCAGGTTACTGATATTCCCTGTCCCTATAATTCCGATTTTCACCTTACCCATATGAACCTCCTTAAATATATGTTTTTATTATTCCTATTTAATAACTCGTTCCATCATTCTGTCTTTTACAATTCCTCCATCCAGTTCATTCGCTTTAATCCCGCTCCTAACGCAATAGGAGGCAGCGATCCCCGCAGCTTCCCCCATCGCCCTGCACGTAGGCTGGATTCGAATGGAGGATTGGGCTGTAAACGTAGAGGAGATGCATCTTCCCGCCACAAGGAGATTATCTATATTATCCGTCACCAGACACCGGTAAGGAATTTCAAAATATTCTCCTTTTTTCATCGGGGCAATCTCCTTCTTTTTCTCATCCATATGCCCGTGAATATCGATCGGATAAGCGGTCCTTGCGATGGCATCATCAAACTTTGCTCGGCACGCATAATCCTCTTCGCTTAATACGTACTTCCCTTTTATTCTTCTGGACTCCCGGATACCGGGCATCTCTGCCACGGACATAAGAAAGCTTTCTTCAAAGCCCGGTAGATATATTTTCAAAAACCGGTACAGCCTCTTTATCATTTTTCTTCCGATAATGACCGCCTTGCTGATCGAAACAGGATCTAAAGCATCCTTTATTTTCGGTATCTCAGGGCAGTTAAATGACATTACCCCCGGCATGCCCGGCACTGAAAATGCCTGAATATATTTGCAATCATCGCTTTTTATTACCTGATCTTTCACCCCTTGCTTAAAAATACTGCTGAAAGGAGTATCCCATTCCCATAATGCGGCGATCTCAACAAAAGGGTATTCCAGAATGTCTGGTTCACCGATCTCTTTTAAAAAGCTTTTCAGTTTTCCTATCTTAATGTTACCAACCATAAAACGCAGCGACATCGCCTGGTTGCTATGCGAGATCTCCTCCCCGGTAACGCATGGGACGCCTGCATCGTATGCAGCAACTGCATCCCCGGTGCAGTCAATGAAGATCTTACCACGGATAAGCAGCAGTCCGGACTTGTTATGAATGAGGATTCCTTTTATTTTGCCATCCTCCACTACCGTGTCAATAAGCTCGGTATTGTACAGTATTTCACCGTTGTAATCTGTGAAGATTTCCTCCAGGGTAAACTTCAGCATTTCGGTATTGAACCAACCGTCATTTCCATGGCTATCATCCGCCGAATACCCTTCTTCCGCCATTTTTTTCAGGATTACCTCATTAATATAGGAGCGCCCGATTCTACCTTTTATCCCATTCTGCATCATCGGAGTCACCTGTCCTCCGGAAGCCGAACCGCCAAGGTAGGAATTTCTTTCCACGATCAGCGTGTAGGCGCCTTCCATGGCAGAAGCAATCGCAGCCGCGGAGCCTGCCGTTCCCCCGCCGATTACTATCACATCATAGAGTTTTTCCCTGATTTCATAAGATTTTTGATACATACCGTTTTCCATATTAATAACCATACCCTTTTCTTGACCACCTGCAAACTTTGTACCGCAGGCTCAAAGATCTATTCTATGTTCCGTGCTTCATGCAGTAATAAACCGCTCCGACCATTCCCGCATCATTCCCAAGCGTTGCAGCATCCAGCTTTAGTCCCCGGGCATAGGCAGGCATAATCCGGTTTACCACCTTCGTTCGCAGTGGATTTATAAAAAGCTCTTTTTGTGCACTAACTCCTCCACCGATCAAAACTACCTGCGGATTAAATATATGGATAATTCCTACCATTCCATCTGCGACATAACCAATCCACTGATCCAATATTTTATCAAGGCAACCATCTTTGCCCGCAGCGTTAAATATGGTACGTCCGTTTATCACGCCGTCTCTGAACAAACCGCTCTTTAGCTTTCCTGTTTTGCATGCCCGTTTCACCATCTGAACGAGCGCTGTAACCGAGGCATATTGCTCATAGCACCCCGTATTTCCGCAGCTGCACCTTCTTCCGTTATTCCGGATCTGGATGTGGCCAAGCTCACCAGCCCCACCGCCGGCTCCGCATAGGATTTCGGAATTCGCAATGATTCCACCACCAACCCCGGTCCCTATCGTGATAACAACCGCATCCAAAGCGCCTTTGGCACCGCCGATCCACTGTTCCGCCAATGCCGCACAGTTTGCATCATTCATGACCGTGACCGGACCGGAATATATCCTTTTTATATGTTCCTTGATGCAGCAGCCTTCCCAGTTTTTGATATGCCCGGCGGAACCGACAACCTTCCCCTCGTTCTCATCAATCTGTCCGGTTGCCGAGATACCGATTCCGAGTAAATCACTGTCCTTCAATCCATTTTCCTTCATAAAATAAGTCAGCTTCGTAACCACGGTATCTATCATCGGTGTAGCATAACCATCGAAGGCAACATCATATGCCGATGCTTTACGGACGGTTCCTGTTTCATTAACAATGCCTATTTTCACCTGTGTACCGCCGATATCTACTCCAATGTAATTCACATAAGGTCCCTCCTCTCTGCTGCCGAAACTATGTTAGTATCCTTATTTAAAGAATTCCCATCTCTTTTATCCAGGCAGATAATTGCTCTGCCATTTTCACATGCCGTATCATCGACGGATGTCCGACCGCTCCTTCTCCGTCTTCGGCATCCGGCTTCCCAAACTTCATATAATAGAGTAGGCTGTCATGCTCCTCTTCTCTTACCGATTCCACTGCTGCCTGAATTTCGTGATCTACCAGATCGGTCATGGTCCCCGATGTACAAATGATCGCTTTCTTTTTATGGGTCAACCGCAGATATCTTATAAACTTTTCATATGCTTCCCGAAATACCTGCCTGCGTACCTCATTATCCCTTGTGTAACTTGCATCGTTGGTTCCGAGATTAACCACAATAACATCGCAGTTATCTTTTTCATAATCATATTTCTCATTTGGAACCCATCCTTTTTTCCTAAACAGACCATAATCCACATAAGGATACACCTTCGGCACCAGCATACCTTCGTTCGGCTCTTCTGCCTCCGGCGGAATCCAGCTTGATATCATTCCAATTCCGCTCCAGGCAACGACCGTAAAATCGCAGTCCAGCTTCCTGGCAGTCAAGGCACCGTAAGCCTTTAACGGATTTTCCGTTCCGGTAGTGAAGATATCTCCGGCGTTTCCCTCATTGCCAAAGCCGCAGGTTATGGAATCTCCGATAAACTCGATCCGTTTTTTCTTTGCTGCAGTTTTTTGGACATGTGCATTTTCATCCAGGATAAACTTCTTAACGGCGGAATAGGCATATTGATTCTCTGACAGCTTCACCATTCGGATAAGCACCTTCTCCGCCCTGCTGCTTTCCCATAGCCGGTATCTATGCTTTCCCTTTTTCAAATAAATCCGCTGGTATGCGTTGTCCATATCGCCAGCATAGATGCCGATCCATGCCTGAAAATTCTCTCCGCCGCCTTCTGACTCCAGATCTGCTTCCAGGAGCTTACCCGTGAATTCAAATTCAATATAACTTGCTGCATGTAATAGATACAGCGTTTTATCGCGGTATAGTGTTCTGCCCGATAATCTTATGCTTACCTCTTCCGGTAAATATTCTTTTTTTGTCATGCTAACCTCCATGCCTTTTTGACATAAACCCTGCCTTGAATTAAACAAGGCTTGATTAAATGTGAAAAGCCTTCCTAGCAAATTGCTTCTTCAATTTGCACAAGGCAAGGCAACACTTAAATAATAGGAAACATATTTTAATGCGCAACTGTTTGAAGTCGTTGGTACTTAGACCTACGTATTTTTTGGTCTTATATACCACTTACGTACTTCAACCCAAGTACTGCGTTTTATGCGGTGCTTTGTGAGACAACGTGTTGCGAATGAAATATGGTTCTCATTACTTATCCATACATAAATTGTGCAAGCTGATGAAGATAATTTTATAAATCGGCTCTTTGACACTTAATCAAGGCTTTACCTATGATCTATATCGGCATTTACTCTGATTTCAAACATCCTTCTCCAGGGCATACTAACATGGGTGATCTCTACCTGATCCACAATGGACGGAAGGTATTCTTTTATAAATGCATACAGCTCTTTTTTCACCATCTCAGCCACAATCCCGTCTTCACCGCCTGCATCAAAATACCCCAGCCCCATTTTCGTAATCTGATTCGTCACCTTGCTTCTCACGAGTCCGCAATAACCTACATCTTCAATAAATCTCTCGACCAGAAAATTTCTTCTCTGTCTGGTATCGCCATAATGATAATCATAAACAGCCTGAGCAAGTGTCGTACCGAGGGTATTGCCGTTGGTATTCCATCCGGCATAGGCACATACCTTCATCAAGATTTGATGCTTATCCAATATACGGATGAGATCCAATTCACCGCCGTTGGCATAAGCATTATCGGCAATTGCAATTCTTTTTCCAGCTTCCATCTGCCGTAAAATATAGCGGATCATTTCCGGCATATTACGTTCCGCATTATAGTTCGGGCGGATGGAGGGCTGTGTCACGGCTTCCTCCATCCGGTCATCCGGTGCTGTAATGACTAAGATAGTATCTGCCTTATCATCCGTCTCAACCTGCACACATCCGGCAGAAAGAATATGATAGCCGATTGTAGTACCAAGCCGGACGCCTTCATACAGAGGTATCATGTATTTCGCAGCTTCCGCGGCATATTTAACATAAACCTTCGGGCTGGATTCCTTCATCTTATTAATCATTCTTGAAGCAAGCGTCAGAGCGACCTCATCTGCACCGGAATATATTAAAATCTCATCGGTCAGGCAGTCTTTTTGTATCCTACGGCGTATCGTCATCTGATCCATTGCCGTATAGCCATATGGCGCCGAATCATCCTGCGGAAATACCAAAGTATCAATATAACCGGCCTTGTAATACCCTATCGTCTCCATGTTCAGATTGCGGTTGATCTCCCGCCGCTTCTCATAATCGATAAGCACCTCGGATGGGATTTCCATACGAACCTGCTGCAATTCTTTCTCCTCTGCCATAGCAAGACGATACTTATGCTTTAATACGCCTTCCTCAAAAATCTTTTTCCCATAAGCGGCATAATAATCCGGCTCTTCATCATCCCCGTTGTAATTTGGGCAGCGCATGATACATTGGAAAGCATACACCTTAAGCTGGGGATTCTTCTGCTTTAATTCCCGGATGATCCGCAGTCTCTTTTTCAAAGTTTCCTCATCCTCTTGATGAATTCGTGACGGAATTAACCCTCCGTACAATAGCATATCTACCGACAGGATCACTCCATAAGCACTTTCACATTCCTTCCTTAAAAATGCTTTTATCAGTTCTGTATCCGCCGGAGTTTTCTTACTCCCCAGCCGATCGGGTCTTACAATCTTAATCTCATCACTTTGAAATAATTTGTAAGGAAAATCATAATTGCATGGTCTTTCATCCAATGATAATAATACAATCTTCTTCATACGCTCTCCATTCTATGCCTTGTGTTTCAATTTAACTACTATACCGCGGGGCTTACATACTCTAATAGGCTTGGCGTTGCGAATACTTACTTTCGACTGACATACTTCCACCAATCATTTTGGATAAGATAGCATAAATCAAACAGCATGCAGCCGTCGGATTTACGAAAGCACATATCCACTGCTCTTGTCATATCTTCCGGTTTCTGCATATATTGATATAGATACAGACTCCCATAAATCGGCTTTTCCCGGTGCGTCACCTGATAGGCGATCTCTGCCGATCCCTCCACACTATACCAATCATAGGGCATAGAATGCTTCCTTGCCTCCTGTATGGTCACATCCTCATAATAAAAGCCGGATAGCATCTTATCCACATATTCTATGTAACCGGTCACTGCATATTCCCCTGAATCGGTAGCCGGATACGTTGCTTCCAAATGCTTTTTGGATGCCCAGTTTGCTGCCACCTTATAGTATTCCGGATACCACGATCCCGTATAATCGATAAATTCTATCTTTTTATTGGCTTCCTCTACTTTCTTACGTACCTTCTTTATAAAGTCATAAATCATCTGCGCTCGAAACGTATTAAATGAGCCAAAATATTTTCCATATGCAATCTCCAGCTTTCCATCCTTATAAAAAAGCTTATAGATATCCTCCGGCGATACCTCTTCTGTGATTCCGCTCGCCTGCTTCCATTTTCTCATGGTAAGCTCACTAAAATCAGCACTTAACCCGACATACCGCACCCGGTCAAGTACAATTCCGTCAATGCGATACTCATTCATCACTTCTTCAATTAGCTGGAGCTCATATTCCGTCACCTCATCATTCGCGGGATTAACAAATACCTCACCAAAATCATCAATTGCTCCGGCTGTCTTTATCGGATTCGGATCAGAAATCAGCTGAACCACCGGTTTATTATCCTCGTCTAATCCGTAAACCTCACACATCCAGCCTTTGTTTACCAGTCCTTTCATATAAGGACTACGATTCTTTTTACTTCCTTCCGCAAATACATCAAACGAAGCATATATTTTCATCCCCAGCGCATGAATGATATCGATACATTGCTGCAGATAATCTATGCTCTCAAACTTAGCATTATATTTTGAATAATGCTCGGCATACTTACTGTGATAAAGGACAAACCCGGTGGTATCCTTGACACTTAAAATAACCGAATCAATTCCTGCTTCACGGCATTTGTGCATCGCCTGCGTAAAGCAATCTTTATCCAGAATGGTATCCTGGTTCGCTGTTATTTCAATCCAAACATAATAATTTTTCATCCTCTTCCCCCTAATTACTTCGCAAAAAAGTTATATAGTAGCAAAGAGTTTGCCTTGGCAAACTCTCGGCCGAGCGCGTTCTGCTGCAGGCAGATAAATACCTTACGCGCGGCGAGTGCGTCATTCCAATGCGAACTATGTTCGCATAGAGGTTTTTATCGTATAGGACACAATTTCCTCATACGATACACTTACGCGCCGGGCACGTATGGCAAAGCCTGCGTTCTATACGCCGTTACAAAGATCACAGGCTTTACCGATGTTTTTATCTGCTATTACTTATCAATGCAGTAAATTGTGCAAATTGATGAAGTTAGTTTTATAAATAGGCTTTTGACACTTAAATCTTACTTTAGTAATTTATCAATTTCGTCCTGGAATAATTGCTTATTCGCCGCAACTGCCTGCGATGCCGTCATATCCTTTTCGCATACGCTGTTGAAGATATTGCAGATGATATAATCCTTATCAACAATTGTCCATATATCACCGATCCCCATGTCACCAATCTTGAATGCCGTCTCTACATCATTTTCATCAAGAAAGCACCCTTCTGCTAATTCAATCGTGTCGGCGTCCCGTGTCTCTAAATCATCTCCAAACCAGCCAAAGAATTCCTCCATGATCTGGTAAACTTTGTCAACATCCTTAACCCCTTTTGGAATTACAAAGTAATCATTAAATGCCTGTCCTGCTTTTGTGCCGTCACCGCTCGGTCCTTTTGGCCAGGGCACGATACGATAATTGAAGTTGATTCCTTCCGTTGTCTGTAAAATCCACATCTGCGTCGGTGCGAATACGCATTTGCTCTGTGTCCATGCGTAAATATTATCGCCCCAATCAGCGTTTATCGGTCTTCCTGCCTTATCATCATTATACAGCTTTGATAAGAATTGGAATACCTCTAAGGTCTTCGGATCGGTAACACCTTCCGTTTTATCTTCTTTTACTAAAACGGCATTATTGGATGCCAAAAATTCCTGAATTGTCATGGTAAGGTCCCCGCCGTAGCCGTAGATATCCGTTACTCCGTTACTGTCCGTATCCTGCGTGGAAGCCTTCGCTAGTTCCCCGAACTTCTCCCAGGTCCATTCTCCCTTTGCATACAGCTCATTCGGATCTTCAAGTCCAAGCTGCTTTAACATATCCGCATTGTAAACAAGATAGTTGGAGGCAATATTCTTGCTGCTTTTCGAGAAAAAGCAGTTTGTACCTGCAACTTTAAACGGAGTTAAAATGTTCTGACTGTTGTTAATATCTTCATAATCCTTCGAGATATCCGACAGGTTCTCAAAATATCCGTTTACGGCAAGCGGTAATGCGAAGCTCATCTGGGTAAGATATACATCGTAATCCGGTGTGCCTGCAACAACCGATGTATTCAGGCTGTCAATTAATGCCTCGCTGCCCGGATTGATATACTCAATACGGCAATTGTACTTCTCTTCAATCCGGCGCATGTTATCAATTCTTCGCTGTGCACTTTCAACATTGCTTACATTCGGGTTATCCTCCGGAACGGTGTCCGTGCTGTCATAATACATGTCATAGAACAAGGCAACCTTAATGGTACGACCGCCCATATCGAATGCCGGATACTTGGAATATACCTCATTTAACCGATCCACATTCTCATTTCCCGTACCTGTTGGTGCCGGTGCCTCCGCCCCATCTGCTTCTGTGCTGCTTTCCGCCGCTGCTGTTACCGTTGGTTCTGGTTCTGTCGTCTTATCCGAACCAGTATCCGCTGCAGGCTTTTTTCCGCATGCTGCCATTGGTAATACCATTGCTGCCGCCAGCAATACTGCCAGCATTGTTTTCGATTTCTTCCTCATTTAACATCCTCCTACTTTTTATTATCAAAATTATTAATAATTTTGACTTCGAAAAAAACATAATTTAATGTGACTTATGAGACTCCTATCGTAATTTGTATTGTTAAATAATGCTTTTCGCCCGACTCGGATACCTCTTTTCTCATTTCTCTTTTAACATTATCCGACAATGCCGCTCCTTTCCACACCCTCAACAAATTTTCTCTGCAATAGAATATAAATAATAACACTCGGTACTACCATCAGAACAATACCCGCATCCAGATATGCCTGCTGCAGCTCCGGATTAATGATCTGATCCAGGCTGTTGATTGTTCCGGTTAGGGAAGCCAGCTTGACACTGATCAAATAATCCGATTTGATGCCAAACAGCCCAGAATAAAACGAATCGTTATATTGCCATACCAGCGAAAACACCGTTACCGTAATAATAGACGGCACCGCATTGGGAAGCATTATGGTGAAAAAGGTCCGGAAGGCTCCTGCTCCGTCAACAAAGGCTGCCTCCTCCAGCTCTTTGGGAATTCCCCGGAAGAATTGGATAAAAATATAGATAAACAGACCGGACCGCAGACCGCAGCCTAATATTGTCATCAGATAAATCGGTTTTACCGTGGTCAACCAATTCTGCGCACCAATTCCCAATAAGCTGGAAAGGTGAAGCGGATCAAAATTTCTGAAATGAATATATAGCGGCAGCATAATCGTATAAGAGGGAATAACAATCGTAAGAATAACACACCCGAATAAAAGCTTCTTAAACGGGAACTCAAACCTTGCAAACCCGTATCCTACTGTAGAACATACAAATAATTGAAGAATCGTCAAGGTTCCGATATACAGCAGGGAATATCCCAAGGTCTTCCAGTAATTCATTCTTAAGATAGATAATTTAAAATTTTTCAAGGTTCCATTCTGCGGAATTAAGTATACCATCGCATTATATACATCCGATTCCGAAAAGAAAGCTCTGCTGATGATAGAAATCATCGGGCTTAGTACGATATAGGAAATTCCGATCAGCGTTATAATTCTGAATAGGGACATTGCTTTCCTAACACATTTGGATATAAAAATCTTCCGCCTAAACTTAATGTCTTCATGATCTTTGATGGTATTGAAAGCCTTTCGCTTCCCTGTTTTATCCATGTAACCTCCATTCTGCCGTGCCGCAGACGACTCTTAAGCTGAACCTAATTATAAAAATAAGCTTTCCTCGATAAGAAGTAGCCGAGGATCAGCAGAATCAAGCATACTATCACGGTACTGATCAGGCTCATTGCGGAACTGATGCCATATTCGAAATTCGTAAATGCCATTTCTTCTGCCTTCTTAACAACCTCACTAGTTACAAAGGAATCCACGATTGTGTAAACGACGTTAGTGAGTATCAATGGTGAAACCATCGGAAATGTTATTTTCCAGAACGTCTCGTAAGCGGTTGCACCTTCTATTTTCGCCACCTCATACAACGAACCGGAAATGGATTGCAGCGATGCAATAAATATAATCGTCTGTACACCGGAAGCTCTTACGATACTAAAGATTCTCTCGATTGCCTGCGTCAGGTAAGCGATTAATTTTTGCGGAATGCCGAATTCCACAAAGGTTGACAGCATCATTGCCATCGTGGAGGATCTTGTCACTGCCATGTCTTTTGCTACTGCACTTAATCCACCGGAGATTGCTGTCTGTGCATCCCGGATCGCATTCATAATGACTCCGGCATTCATGATGACCGGTAAAAACAGAAGCGCCCGGAATAAGGTTCTTCCCCGAAATTTACCATTCAGCAGGATCGCCAAAAACAGGGAAAAGAAAATAATCATTGGTACATCAATTACGATATCCCGGATGGAATTTACTAAAATCTGATTAAACTCCGCATCCTGCATAAGTGCATACCTAAAATTACGAATCCCTGTAAAAGCTGTTGTAAAACCACCATGCTCGGAATCCTTTACTTCACTGAGAGCAAAGATCACGGTCTGAATTAGACTTCGAACATAATAGGTTATAAAACCGATCAGCCAGGGACTGATGAAAATCAAACCGGTTATGGCTCTTTTTCTGGACAGGGTCATTTTCTTTCTACGATTCATTGTAATCCTCCCTTACTGTACCATTTTGCCGGTATCGTAATTCCATCCGCCAGGGTATCCTCACTGCCCCGGTTAATATACAGAGCCATGCCATTTGCATAGGTAACTTTACGTACGCTGTCATTTAATATCTCATGCTTAACCATCACTACATTTACGACATCCTTCAATGCTTCCGAAATTTTAGCATAGTAATCTTCCGCCTCGTCATCCCATAATTCATACTGCACGGAACACATACGGTTCAAGCCGGTATACTTGATCCTGTCCGAATTTTCCCATGACATTACATATCTTGGAGCCGCTCCTGTCTCAATCAAGTCCAGTAAAAGATCGTTTCGGTCTGCGCTCTGTGTTAAATTCAGCTCGGAACCGGTATAGTTAATATAGCCATGGATCACCATCTCATAAAAGGGGATGGTTTCATCCGTCACAAAGAATTTACTACTGCCAAGCGGTGCATCAACGATATCGGATGTATAAGCAAAGCTGTAGGCATTTCCACCGTGTACCAGTAAGCTTTTCCCGGTATCCTTACATGTTTTAAAAGCATTTTCCGTAATTTCCAGTGCTTCCTGCCGATTGATCATCCCGTTTCTCTTCTTATCCGAGGAAAGGACATCCCCCAGGTCCCGTAAGGCAATACCGCTCATATCGTATGTCTTGACTGTATCGGCAAACCTCTCCGTATAATAATCCAGAAAACGCGGTGACAGGATCGCATACATGGCTTCCTCATAATCTGCATTGGTTCCCCGATTCAGTGTATAGGGATTGACATCGCTTAAAACAACAGCTTTTCCGGTGTAATACTTGGAAGTCTCAATGCTCAGAAAATACCTTGAACTGGTACAGCTGACCTTGTTCAATGCCACATTTCCGAACAATCCGCCTCCATCGGCGCTTAGGTAATTGTTCAGCTTCGCCATATCTTTATGGGATCCCAGTCCGGCAGCCCCCTTTATCTTATCCGGCACATCATGATAATAACCGCCATTGAACCATCCCAGATAGTTCATCCGGATATTGCTGATTCCGCCTTTTGCCAGCTTCTCCACAATATTCTGTGCTTCCTCATAGGTAGTCATTTTCAATACATCCCTATAACGGATTCCTGCTACATTCTTCTTAACATTAACTCCACCGACGATATCCAGATAAAACGGAAGCTCCGTATCCGGAAGCGGATCACCGAGAACCCCCTCTTCTATCAACCTGCTGCGATAATAGGCTGCCATACCGGAATAATCTGCTTCACTTCCATTGAGAGGGACAAATTCTATCTGCAGCATTGTTTTATACAGGTTACTTTCCACAACCGGCAGATCCGACTGGGTTCCAGTCGTTCCAAACATGCTTAAAAGCTCATATCCTCTTAGATAGAAGGTCGCATAGACATTATTGTAATCGGTCAGACCCCCGGAGGTAGCTGCATCAATTCTGGCTAATGCATCCCCACTCGTTATCCTTGTAAACAAAGCACCGGTTTCGTATTTCATTCCAAATACCGGAAGTCTCGCAGCTGTCGTGTTTTCAACAACGGTATAGCTTGCAACGGTGGGATCCATATCATATAAATACTGCGTGTAGCTGTAGCTGCTTTTACCATTGTTAAAGTAAATTAAAGATCCGGAACCGTTCGGAACCATAATATAGCCGTCCTGCTTGGAATTTGCTGCTCCAAAATATTTGAGAAGCTGGATATCATACAGCTTCGCCCCGCCAGTTTCCTTGATTTCGGATGTTGCAATCGAAACACTTAAGCCGTCCTCCGTCAGTCTATAATCGAGCGGAATCGTAAAGCTGACGGTTTCCTCCTGCTTCGCCTCTGCCATATCAAGCTCATAATCTTCCCGTGTATATCCAGCTTCTTCAAAGATTGCCGACATACGCTTTATATTGATGGCAGTGATCGCACTCTCTAAAAGCTCCATCCTGCCTTCCTGCTCCTTCGACTCGATATATTTCTTTCGTACATTCGTTGCCTTATCCTCCGGGACACAGCTTAAAAACCCTTCCAGCCTCTCCTTTGCTATCATTGTCGGAACAATTCCTGTCTTAGAGGCAAGATCACCAAGTACATAAGTATAGCGGATTCCGTCTTTTATGCTTTCAAATGAAAACTGGTCTTTTAATATGCTCATGCTATAGTTATCCATATTGGCAATCTGCCGGGAGCTGTTATAATACTCGACGGAAAACTGTGCATTTAATAACTCCCCGGAACCGCCGGAAGGATTCGTTCCCCGGTCAGCCGGATTGGAATAATAGGCTTGCCCACCTATTTTATCGTATAAAACAATCTCGGTCGTCTTTGGATCGGTATATAACTTGAGCTTTCTATTTTCAGCAGCCAATACCATCCCAGGAACGGACACCTCTTTGTCCGTTAACGCCTGAAACTCTGCTGCCTTCTCAAAGGTAGGGATATGTAATATCTTTTTGTAATCATCATGTAAAATATATTTCAGCATGGCAGAACCCGCATAGAAACCTGCTGCTGCCAGAGCGATTACCATAATAAGCAGGATGATTTTTGTTTTCTTTTTCATTGATAACCATGCCTTTCTTCATAGCCTGCAAACTTTGGTCCGCAGGCGTGGTATTTGCAAAGCGAATTAATTCGCTTACGCCCTATGCCTTTTGGGCATAAATCCTGAAGAATAGCTGCTTTTGCTATTCTTGTAATGGCTCGCAGTTTTTTGCGAGACTATTCGCACTATCTTCCCCTTTCTATTTCCGCTCCTTATCCTTGATTTGAGTGTAAAAGCCTTCCTATCAAATAACCTTTGTCAATTTGCATAAATCAAGAAACCTCTTAAGTAATAGGAAACCATATTTTACTACGCAACTGTTTGAAGTCGTTGGTACTTAGATCATGTGTTTTATGATCTTATGTACTAATA
>SVEA01000134.1 GCA_015057615.1 Lachnospiraceae bacterium
AAGACGATTTGTTAAGAAGGCTTTTGTCACTCATATCTTATTATATAGGATAATTTCTTTTCAGCCACAGAGCAACGCCATCCTCCCGGTTGCTGCCGGCGATAATATCCGCCTTTTCTTTTAGCTCGGGGAAAGCATTGGACACGGCAATTTTAACGTCACTGGCTTCAAACATCGGAATATCATTTCGGTTATCGCCGAAGCAGACGATTCTATCCAATCCGCAGTAGCCGCGGAGATATTGCAGGGCATGATATTTTGATGCACGGTTATTAAATATCTCAAGATACCATATATCCGCAGTATAATTATCCTTATAAAAAGTACAGCCTAAATCCGGGATATCCTTAAGGATTTGGTACACTTGCTCCAGGTTCTCTTTCTTATCCATCAGTGAGAAATAAATCAGGGGTACGGTTTTTAAGAGGGAAAAATCGTCTACCTTTGTAAAACGCTTCTTATATTTATTAACACGTTCCTGATAGAAATCATGAAGCGGCTTTGCACTGATATCCTCATAATAAGTGGATAAGATATCCTCCTTAACGGAATAAGCGAATCCCTGTAAATGATGCTCTTTTATAATGGATAATAAAATATCTTTACTTTTCTCGTTGAATTCCTCGACCTTGATATACTTCTGTTTGGCCAGATCATAGATGCATACTCCGTTCATTAGTATAATCGGCATAGGAACAGCAAGCCCCTGCAAGATCGGTTTCACAGAAGCGATCGTTCTGGCGGTAGCAACCGAGAAAAGCATTCCTTGCTTTATTAATTCGTTTAAAATAGTTTTGGTCCTCTTGGATAACGTCACATTTGGCTGCAACAAAGTTCCGTCCAGATCAGAAACATATAGTGTTTTCATGGATTTCCTCATTTCTGCGCATTTTTATATATGAAAGAGCTTCATGTCGTCGCAGCATATTTACAAACTTTTTAAGCTTTTTGTAATTATTCGAACTTTGGGATCGCATATTCAAAGGTTTCATAGGCATGGATCATACGATCCGTCCAAGCATCGAACTCCGGATCCGGAATTTGAAGTTCCTTATGGGACAGGATATATTTTAAGGTGCTTCTTACGCCTTGATCGAATCGAACCGTGGCTGTAAATCCAGGAACCAGGCGCTTAAGCTTGGTATTATCAAAGAGTACAGTGTGGGATTTGTCCCCCAAGAGACCTCCTTCAAAATCCGGGTTGGCTTTCGCCAGAGCTTCACTGGGAATATGCACAATATGCGGCTTGACGCCCAATGCAGAGCCGATGATTTCATAGATCTGATTCCAGGTCAGGCTTTCATCCGAGGTGATTTGCAGGGCTTCCCCGATTGCATGAGAATTGCCCATTAGTCCGACGAATGCTTTTGCAAAATCAGTATTATGCGTTAGCGTCCAGAGGGAACTGCCATCGCCGTGGACAATAACCTTCCTGCCATTACGGATACGGTCAATAACAGAGAAGCTTCCGTTCTTCCCATGGACAGCGATCGGAACAGAAAAATCACCATAGGTATGGCTGGGACGTACGATGGTTATTGGAAAATCATTTTCCCGATATTCCTTCATCAGGTATTCCTCACAGGCTATTTTTTTCCTGGAATATTCCCAATAGGGATTGTATAGTGGAGTGCTTTCTGTGATGAAGGGACTGGAAAGCGGCTTTTGATAGGCGGAGGCGGAACTGATAAAGATATATTGTCTGGTTTTCCCTTTGAATAATCTTACATCCCTTTGTAAAGCCTCTACATCAAATGCAATAAATTCTACTACAACGTCAAAGCTCATATCCTTTAATTTATTTCGGACATCCTCTTCATTATGAATATCTGCCTGAATTACATTGACTCCTTCGGGAACCAGTTCGGAACGGTTTCCCCGGTTTAAAAGATAAAGCTCAATTCCACATGCGGGTGCAAGCTTTGTAATTGCAGAGCTGATGGTTCCGGTACCTCCGATAAATAATGCTCTCATCAATAATCTCCTCCTTTGTTAAAATGGATACATAATCATCTTCTTTTTTTGCATCGTGTTATCTTATAGCTATGAGAGTTTGCTTAAGCTCAGTTTCTATTGAAGTCAGCTCTGACTCGGCGGTCAGCCTTTCTTCCTTACCCTTTCTTTGTATTTCAAGTACTTGGTTAATTGTTTCTATTAAATCCTGATTTACCTTTTTTATTGTTTCCATGGAGACGATTCCCCTCTCACTTTCCTTGGCCACATCCAGAGTACCTGCTTTAAGCATCTCGGAATTTTTTTTCAAAAGATCGTTTGTCATGTCTGTAACCTTTGTTTGGGCAGCAAGAGCAACCTTTGCATTTTCAAGGCCTAGGGATATAACCATCTGGTTTTTCCATAGAGGGATGGAATTTACAATTGAAGATTGTATTTTGTCGGCCAGCTGTGCGTCGTTGTTTTGAATTAAGCGTATCTGCGGTCCCATCTGAAGAGATATCTGACGGCTGAGCTGCAGGTCGTAAACCTTCTTTTCGAAGCGGTTTACCGCATTAACCAAATCATTCAGCTTTTGAGCCTCTGCTTCGTCACCTGACCTTGCAGCCTGTTCTCTTAGCTCTGGGATTACTTTCTCATTCATTTCCTTGATTTTTTCCTTACCTGCTACAATGTACATGGTAAGCTCTTTGAAATACTCCAAATTCGTTTTATACATTTCATCATACATGGCGATGTCCTTAAGCATGGTATGACGGTGAGACTGCAGCATATTGGTTATTTTGTCAATATTTACTTCAACGTCGCTGTAGCGAGCAACCAGCTTGTCAATTTCATTTTTGGCCTTTCCGAACAGATTGCCTAAAAAGCCCTTGTTTTCACTTATGGAATCAAAATTTTTGATAGTTACAACTAGGTCGGAAAGCAACTTGCCTGCCTCTCCGGAGTCCTTTGTTTTAACATTTTTGAGTGTATCATCCGCAAACTTTGCAAGCTTTGTTTGCGCACCGGAGCCATAGGTAACAATAGAGTTGCTGTCTGTAACATCAATTTTATCTACAAACTCCAAAACTTGCTTCTGTTCCTGGGGAGATAAAGATGCCAGACTCATACCGCTTTCTTTGTTTTGAATTTTTTCAGGTAATGTTTGTACTTCATTCCCAAAATCCAATTTAATATCTTCCATTTTCAGTCTCCTTTGTATTATTAATAATTAAACTTAATCTTGATTTGAGTATCAAAAGCTATCCTAACAAATCGGCTTCGTAAATTTGCACAAATCAATGGAATACTTAAGTAATAAGAAACAATATTTTAATGCGCAACTGTTTGAAGTCGTTGGTACTTAGATCCACGTATTATGTGGTCTTATGTACCATTACGTACTTCAATCAAGCGGAAGCGTGTTGCGAATGAAATTTGTTTCATATTACTTATCAATGCACAAAAATTGTGCAAATTAATGAAGTTAGTTTTATAGATAGGCTTTTGACACTTAAATCAATCTTTAAGCGCTTCAATTATTTGATCATAAATTTCTTTTTGCAGCCCCTTTGTTGCCGAGGTTATTTCCTGAGGGATTCCCTTTACTGGCACTGAATTAACATCGTATTCGCCGCCTACTACACCAGTTCTGAAGCCGTATTTTTCCCATGCTATTTTTTGAATTTCGGGGTCAGCCAAAGCATCCACATAGGATGTGCCCCCCTCTGTGAAGCTCATTATACAATGGGAGTTCCATATGGTGGGATTCGGATATAGTATTCTTACCTTGTCCTTGACCTTGCTAAAACCGCCAGGATTGTTATTGGCAAAATCAATAATGGATTTTTCATAGTCAACGATCATGGGATAAGCACCCTTCCCCATTCTAAGATACAGGTCAAATAGATCGGCGGGAGTATTGTTCATAAAGCCTGACAGTTTGTAAAAGTCCTTGAGCTTTGGAAGAACATTGCTAATATTACTTTCATCCACATATCCCTCGTTCATAATTGATGCCAGTAATCCGTAGTATGTTGCACCAGGTGAGGATGTCACCGGATCTGTACTGGCAATATTTACTTTGCCATAAATGTCCTCTATTCCTATATCCGACCATTTTGTATTGTTTTCAATGTATGACAAAACCGCCGGCATATCAACAATGTAGTAAGTATCCTGAATTTTTTCCACGATACCCTTAGATATAAGAGTATCGCATATGCTGTCCCAGCTGTAAACCACTATGGGAGTTGATAAAACAATATGAGACTTAAGCGTTTTTATCCTTGGAGCCTCGTCGGCTGCTGCAGGTTTTTTATAATATTCATAAAATCTTTCGTCGCTAAAAAAAACGAAATCATAGCCTTTTTTTTCCTTTGTTTCTATGGGATCCTTAATAAGCTTGTTATTGCTCCAGTTGTCTACCTTCAAGTTTATATTGTATTTATCATGTAAAATAGCCAAAATATCCGGGTCTGCAAGGAAATTCTCCTTTCCTCCTCCAACCGCACCCATAACGGTAACTGCCCTATTCTTTGGCTTTATTATAATTGATACAGTTATACCTATTATAATAACTGCAATAAAAGCAATTACTCCTCTAAATATATTTTTCATATTAATCCTCCATTCTACCAGTATAGTTTGAACTATGCTTTTCAATAATTCAAACTATGCTCTCATAAAATCGTTATTATCCAAAAGTCCTTCTGATTTGAATATAGCAGTCATGGCAGCCATTTCAGCCTTACTGTCCAGAACATCCTTTGAAAAAAGGCTGTAATACTTTTTATCGAAGGCATCTGTTATCTGAGCCAAAAAAAAATAAAACTGCGTGGCAAATTTTTGTGCTTCATCTGTTTTAAATGAGCCTTCGGCCAAATTCTCATAGGTATCTAAAATATTAATCAGCCCAGGCAAATAATATGAGGAAAAATCATTCAGCTTCGTGTAGAGAGAATTGTCTTCCTTAAGGGCATCCGATATTTTCAAGCACGTTTTATGGATTGAATCCACCTTGGATATAACGTCATTTTCCACATTCAGAATCCTAAATTTATCCGCATACCTTGAAATGGAAGAACTGTAATCAACAATTGATTTACAGACCCTATCGTATGCATTTTCGTCGCCCTTTAAGTCAATCTTTAATTTCTTTTCCCTCTCCAGAGCCCTTATTGTAAATACGGCTATTATCAGGCAAACTGCACTGCTTAAAAGGGATATTATAATGTTGCCGCCTATAAGCCAGACTGCAAGGAAAACTACTGCTGAAACAACACCAAGAAATATTTCTTTCACATTATTCCTCCATTCTGCCTCCATCTTACCTCTAATTATATCCTCTTATTTCCTTAAAGGCATTAATAAGGTCTATTCTGCCATCAAAGGTCTTACCTTTTGTAAGTCGGCTGATATCATCCAGTTGCTTTGGATTTGCCTCTCCGAACATAATTGAAAACACAGGTATATCGTAGGATGTAACTGTATGGAAATCTCCGCCTGATTCACCATCTGTCATTAAAACGATGGATTTTGTATATACATCAGCATCAAAATCCTTTAATATTGTAGCGGCATGCTCCACGGGCTCGTATATATCCGTTCCTCCCATTGGCTCCGTATCCTTTATCCTGGAAATTAGACCAGCTGTATCTGTTCCGGATATGGCTGAATCTACCCATTTGAGATTACGTGCAAATGGAATAACAAATATTTTATCCTTTTCGGAAAACTGTATCATATCCTCTGAAGCCAGCTTATGATCCAATATCTTTTCCATTGCCGTAACAAGCTGTTCATTTCCTTCCCCATACATGCTGCCTGAATAATCAAGGCAAAAAACAACCGCAGAGGGTTTTCTAAACAAATCCTGGTAAAGATTCAATGCACTTTTAATTACTGGGCTTGCCGGGTATTTAATAGGCGACAAATAGGCATTCTTATCAATTCCATAAGATTCCTTAAAAACCTCATCGTTTGATACCAGACCTCCATAGGTGGTTCTTCTGCCCATGCTTTCAAGCCTTTGTTGGGTGTCCGCAGACAATAAAAAGCTTTGCAGCTTATTAAAAATTTCCAGTTTTTTATTATCATTGTTATCTATATACGCAAAGGGGCTGTCCGAAACGGAAACTCCGTCAGAGGGATAAATAAATCTTAAGGGTTCTCTATTATTTTTTATCAGCTGACTGTTCAGCTCTATCAGCGAAGATTCGTAGTTCACAAGTGCATCATAGTCGCCTTCACTGAAGATGTCTATTAAGTATTCATCACTACCGGAGTTTCTGGCCACTCCTTTAAACAAAGTTTTTAAGTTTTCTTGAAGAGCCTCTGATTTTAAATCTTCCTCTGTCAAAACCGGAGGATTACCTGCCAGACAGTTTAAAAATCCTATGTAAGCCGAAGCTCCGCTGTTTGTTTGAGTAACCGAAGGCATAAGAAACTTTAAATTTCCTGCTTCTACTGCCTGTACCAAGTCATTTACAACTGTGTCTCTACTAAATCCTAAGTCTTTATATCTGCTTTCTTTCACTGCAAAAATCACGGGATTAACAGATATGGATTTTGAATTTTTTAAAACGGAACTTGAGATGGAAGAATTCCATATGCTGTTTGAAGACCATACGGCATCATAATCTTTTTGTGATGATTTTACCATGGAAGGAATATTTAGAGACCCTGTGTACTCAAATCTTAAAGCTATGTTATTTTTTTCTGCAAATTCCATAAGCATTTGCTCTAAATCCTTATTTTCGCTGCTTGACAAAATAGTGAACGAATCATCCTTTTCTTCCCTATTCTCAAAAGAACATGAGTATAGAGATAATAAAGCTGCCAGCAGAAGGACAATAGCTATTTTTTTGTGCAAAATTATCACTCCTCACCTTTTCACATTTATCTAAGCATGATTATAGCATATGTCTACAAGAATTTATACAAAAGGTTACAATTAAATAGAAATTCTGATAATATTTGTATTAATCAAAATTTTCAACACCAGTACAGTTCCGTCATCTTCATTATGCGATTACTTAAATGCATATAAAATTAAAGATATCTAAATTAATAATCGAATCAACTATCAATTATAAATAACGGATAAGATATCTGTGGTTTGGTACAAATTATTTTAGATACGTATTTTTACAAGATCCTTACCGATGGGATTCTTGTCATAATCTTCCTTTAACAGACCAAAGATATAGTAATCGGTAATTACATTGATAATAACACCCTGCCGAATGAGACCCTCCTGCCGGAAACCAAGCTTTTGTGCCACCCGGATAGATCCCGGATTGTTCGAAAAACACCGAAGCTGCAGGCGGCGCAGATTAAGAGTTTCAAAAGCAGCTTTCACGATAGCTTGTCCGGCTTCCGGAGCAAATCCCTGTCCCCAATAGTTTTTATTAATTCGGTAGCCGATATCAGCCTGGTGTTTTAACTGGAAATCATATAGAACAATTTCCCCGATAACTTTCTTTGTCTCTTTTAATTCCATCAGCCAGGTTAATTCATGACCGGCATGGTATTCCTTCATGGTCGCTTTATAATGATAATCCAGAGCAGTTTTTTTCTTTGGCTTATGCCTTCCGTCCGGATCATTTGCTTCGTCATATAATCCCCAGAAACGATATACATCATAATCGTTAATAAACTCCAGAGTATCTCTGCCATCCTCTGGGCTGTCCGTAATTTGCCGCAAATGCAAACGTTTTGTTTTCATCCTGGGGAGCGTTTGAAAGCATGCTTCGTAACTCATTGCTGTTCTCCTTTCGCATGTGGGATTTTGATTACTTCTATTATCTAACAATCGAAAAAATTATCAACTCACATCAAAGCTTTTTAAGATAAAAGTATAAGATCCAAATTTATAGCTGTATCTGATGCTCGATAAAGATTCGCAGTCCAATCAGAATTAGAAGGATACCACCGATCAATCTTGCGTGAATACCCAGAAGGGATCCGAATTTGTGACCCAGGTAGACACCAAAGATACAGCAGATAAAGGTAATTATTCCGATTACGAGGGAGGAGGTAAGGATGTTTACATTGATCACAGCTAAGCTTACTCCTACTGCTAGGGCATCGATGCTGGTCGCAATTCCCTGAATGATCAGATTGCTTACGGTAAAAATATTTTTGTTGGAGCAGTCTTCCGGATTCTTTTGATCCTTAATGGCATCCCAAATCATATTAACTCCAATAGCACCTAGTAAAAACAGGGCAATCCAGTGCTGAAACCGGCTCACAACATCCGAAAAGGTACAACCTAAAAAATACCCTAAGATAGGCATTGCTGCCTGAAAAAAGCCAAAGGTGAAAGCTGTGGCAATCGCGTGTTTCTTCGTGACGGTGCAGGCACACATACCATTCGATAGGGAGACGGCAAAAGCATCGGTTGCTAAGCCAAGAGCAAGTAGTATTAAAGTAAATAAATCCATTTCTAACCTCATTTCTGCGTAAAAATATCCGCTTTCTGTATTTTACTTTTGTTATTTCTTTTAATGAGGGCTGAAGTTTCCCTAAACATAAGTAAAACTCATGCACGGTCAGTCAAAACCATACATGAGTCTCGTTCATTAAGGCAAGCCAGATTAGATGTAATCTCAATCAATATGTTGACTTGTCACATACCATATTGTATGCAAACTACTCCCTCATTCATTCAGGATTCCATAATAATTGTGAAATTTAAAATGATATAATTTCGCAATGCAAGGATTCAATATTAAAACGATTTTAGCATGAAGGAAGGTAGGATGGCAAGCTATTTATAGAAAATTAATAATTTTCTACTTGAACTGTTATCAGTTTACATTCATAATTACTAATATACGTTCCATTTGGTATGTCATGCCAAATTGGAAGAGGTTACTGCGTTTGTTTACAGTCGCCTTTGTAGAGAAAGAGAGAACGAAGTTAAATTCGTTCTTTTAGAGAGTTTGTGTATGCACGGCATCCATAAACTCCATGATGTGCAAAAATCTGCGCAGAAATGAGGTTAAACATGGAAAGCGAGTGTGAACATGACGGTATTAGCATTTCAGACATTATATCAGATCATTATTATGCTGCTCATAATTTTGGTGGGTATTCTAACTTACAAGACGAACCTGATCAGCAAAGAAACTAATAAAAAACTTTCCGATTTGGTTCTGATGCTGGTGAATCCGATTGTTATATTTGTTTCGTACCAGAGAGAATATGACTCCTCTTTGCTGAAGAATCTGATGATTTCGATCTTACTTGCGGTAATAACACATGTATTTGCCATTCTGGTGTCTTATCTTTTCCTGCATGGAAATAAGCAGGAGGAAAAGGTAGCGATAGAACGGTTTGCTGTGGTTTATTCCAATTGCGGGTTTATCGGCATTCCTTTGGTGAACGGCATCTTTGGCAGTATCGGCGTTTTCTATATCACCGCCTATATGACAATATTTAATCTGTTTGTATGGACCCACGGTGTCATTATTATGACGGGAAAGAAGGACAGGAAGACGATACGATCCGCACTTATATCTCCCTCCGTTATTGCAACCGTACTTGGTTTTCTGCTTTTTGTCACACGTGTTACCTTACCCAGTGTTCTGGTAGAGGCAATGTCGTACATAGGGGATATGAATACGCCGATGGCAATGATGGTGGCAGGAGTGACGATTGCGCAAACGAATGTCAAAAAACTGTTTCGCAGGCCGCGTAATTATTATATTGTGTTCTTGAAAATGTTTTTTGTACCTTTGACTGCTCTGCTTGTTTTCCGATTTTTTCCAATTGACAGAGAGGTCATTCTGACTTCCGTCCTTGCGGCAGCATGTCCGATCGGAGCAACGATCAGCTTGTTTTCCATAAGATATCATAAGGATTATATCTATGCTTCGGAGTTGTTTGCATTGACGACCATCCTATCCGTGATTTCAATTCCGGCTATTATGACAATTGCTGAAATGTTAGTTTAGGATGGAATGTTGCTTGCGAATCATAATAGAATCGTATAAAATAAACTTAGTGTATACCGGTTTATCCGGTAATTTATATTAAAGGAGTTATCGAATGAGTGATTACGTTATCGTTAGTGACGCAACCTTAGATCTACCTATGCATATAATTAATGAATATGACATTTGGGTGATCCCTATGGGGATCGACATTGATGGGGTGTCCTATACCCATTATCCCGATGAAAGAGAAATTTCGATAGAAAGCTTTTACCAGAAATTGGGGAATGGTGCCATTTCCCATACATCTCAGATTACCCCGGTAGCTTTTACCGAATATTTTAGGGAGCTGTTAAAGCAGGGATTAGATATCCTCTATATCGCTTTTTCCTCCGGTTTAAGCGGAACCTACAATACCGCCCGTTTGGTGATACAGGACCTGGCAGAAGAGTTCCCGGATCGCACCATATACTGCGTGGATTCTTTATGCGCTTCCATCGGAGAAGGTCTTTTGGTGCTCAATGCAGCGCTGCAGAAGCAGAAAGGGCTTAGTGTTCATGAGCTAAAAGATTGGGTTGAACATAATAAAAGGATGTCCAGGCATTGGTTTACCGTGAAGGATTTATTCTATTTAAAACGGGGAGGCAGAGTTACCTCGATTGAGGCTGTCGTGGGTTCTGCCCTGCGAATCCGCCCGGTATTAAGTACGGATGATGCGGGTAAATTGGTTGTCGATTCAAAAATACGAGGCTCCAAGGCAGAATTGGATTTAATGATTAATAAACTGCTTGGGGAAGGAATTGATATTGCAGATCAGACAGTAATTATCGGTCACGGAGATAACCTTACGCAGGCAAAAGAGCTAGAGGAGATTATTCGAAGCAGGAACCTGGTGAAGGATACGGTTATTTCCAGTATTGGTCCTGTGATTGGTACTCATACCGGTCCAGGAATGCTGGCTCTGGTATTCATGGGTAAGAAAAATGATTAGGAGGAATACCTTTGAAGACGGATTATAAGAAGGACGGGGAGAAGGATAATCAGCAAATCAAGCCATATAAGAAGGATGGGGAATATTCCTATACGCTGGGGGCATTTCCGACCTACGAGCTGCTAAAGGCAAAACCGGAAGTGGTACGTAAGGTATTGGTGGACTCCACCTATACAGATCAGGAGAACCTTCAGAAGCTGTGTAAGGATCATAATATTCCAATCGAGACCAACAATAAGTTACTGCGAAAGATCAGTGATAAGGAAAACTGCTACGTTGCCGGAGTGTTTGATAAATATAGCTGCGAATTAAGAGCTGACCGTCCCCATATTGTCCTGGTAAATCCAAGTAATATGGGCAATCTGGGTACGATCCTTCGTACGGCGGTGGGCTTTGGCATCTATGATATTGCAATCATTCTTCCGGGAGCAGATATCTTTCATCCCAAAGCAGTAAGAGCCTCCATGGGAGCTTTGTTTCGGCTTAATCATCATCTTTATTCCTCTTTTGGGGAATATCAGCAGCAGTTTCGTAACCATGAATTCTTTACCTTTATGCTGAATGGTGAGCATCCGTTGACCGTACGGGACTGTCCGAAAGCGGAGCTGTTTTCCCTGATTTTTGGAAACGAAGCTGCCGGATTGGATGATTCCTTCTTAGAGGTTGGAACAAGTGTTATCATACCGCAGTCACCGGATGTGGATTCCCTCAATCTAACCATTGCCGTAGGGATTGGAGCATACGTATTCACCAATCAAAAGTAGTACAGGAATTTGGAGCATACATATTTACCAATCAAAAGTAGTACAGGAATTTGGAGCATAC
>SVEA01000135.1 GCA_015057615.1 Lachnospiraceae bacterium
AATGATTTGGGCTGGCAGCCTGCCACTGCTATCTAAATCCATAAAAACTATGAAAAAGCTTCATAGGGGGGATTGTTGCGTCTTTTTGCTAACAAAGAGACGTTTTCATAATAAAAGCAATCTATAAACCATAATTTGCACAATTTATGTGTGACAAGTAATATAAAACATATTTCATTCGCAACACGTGTTCCCCCAAGTATTGCAAGAAACGCAATACTTGGGTTGAAGTACGTAATGGTATATAAGAACACAAAATACGTCGTCTAAGTGCCAACGATTTCAAACAGTTGTGCATAAAATATTGTTTCCTATTACTTAAGTTTTTTGATTTGTGCAAAATGATGAGGACGATTCTATATTATCATCTTCTCAAGCTGCCCCGCCAGCGAGGAAGAAGCTTCCGATCTGGAAGATCAGTACGGACACCACCCATGCCACTGCCAGCTGGAAGAGGATCGTGAATACGGTCCATTTTGTAGACCGCATTTCTCTTCGGATCACGCCGATGGTTGCTGCGCAGGGAATATATAAAAGGCAGAATACCATCAAGGAATATGCATTCAGCGCTCCAAATCCTGCTCCGGCAAGAGTTTCTGTAAGACTTGCCATACCGGCAGCCGTATTAATATTATTTACATGGAACAGCACGCTGAAACTGGAAACTACTACTTCCTTTGCTGCAATACCGGAGATCAGTGCGACCACGACCTGCCACATACCAAGTCCCGCAGGAGCGAGAAGCGGTGCGATTGCCTTACCGATCATTGCGCCGAAGCTCTGTGACATATCCTTCACCATTCCGTTTGGACCAAAGTTGAGGACGAACCAGACAACGACCGAAGCTGCAAAGATTGTTGTCCCGGCTTTGGATAGATAATCCTTTACCTTTTCCCATACATAGATGAGAATCGTCTGCATATTCGGAGCCTTATATTCCGGAAGCTCAATCAACAAATTGGTATAGCCTTCCTTCTCCGAACTTTTGTTTATAATAAATGCTACAATAATCGCGACTAAAATACCGATCAAATACATGGAGAAAGCAGCAAGCATTGCATTTTCTCCGAAGAACATCTGCGAAAACAGGACATAGATTGGCAGTCTCGCACTGCAGGACATAAAAGGTGTTACAAGAATCGTCCTTCTTCTGTCCTCTATATTTTCCAGGGACCGGGAAGCCATAATCGCCGGCACCGTACAGCCAAAGCCCAGCAACATCGGAATGAAAGCCCTTCCGGACAATCCCACCTTTCCCATAATACCTTCCATTACATAAGCGACTCTTGCCATATATCCGCTGTCCTCTAAGAAGGCCAGCGCCAGGAAAAGGATGAAAATATTAGGCAGGAAGGTAAGAATTCCGCCTACTCCTGCAATAATGCCGTCAACCACTAAGGAGGTGATAAACTTCCCTGCATGCATTGCATTTAGTAGATTAAGAACAACGTCGGAGAATGCCTCCAGTCCACCCTCGAATACCCCCTTAATCATATCGCCGATTTGAAACGTCAGAAAGAAGATGACTGCCATGATGCCAAGGAAAATGGGTAACCCCAGATACCGGTTCGTCAGTATTCGATCCACCTTATCCGTAGCAGCTGCCTTGCTGCTTTTATTTACAAGAACTTCTTCGATGATTGCTTCGATAAAATCATATTTCTGATTGATGATATCCTCTTCATAGCTTCGCTTAAGGACCTTGGACAAATCGATCGGATATTTTGCCTGTACCTCCGCATCCATCTCTAAATGCTTGATGGCATACCAGCGTATGTGCTCCAATTTGCCGTACTTTGCCCGCAGCATGTCACTGATGATATTGATTTTATCTTCAATCCCATCGCTGTAAACCACCGGATACTTCTTATGCCGCGCATACCTCCTGCCTTCTCCCTGCTTCATAGAGCCATGATGGCACTCTAAATTCGAATTGATTCCTTTCCCCCTATGATGTGCAACCGTATGCATCAGGATATCCAGTCCCGTTCTCTTTCTTGCCGATACCGGAACAACCGGGACTCCCAGCATCTCCTGAAGCCGGTGTAGGTCGATCTCCATTCCCCGCTCCTCCACGATATCCATCATGTTAAGAGCGACAACAACCGGAATGCCAAGTTCAATCAGCTGCAAGGTCAGATACAGGTTTCTCTCTAAACTGGATGCATCTACAATATTAACAATGACATCTACATTCGAATTCAGGATATACTCCCTCGTAAGCTTCTCCTCCATGGTATAAGAAGTCAGACTGTAAATGCCGGGCAGATCGACCAGACGGAAGCGCAGGTCATGGTACTTCAATGCTCCCTCTTTCTTTTCTACCGTTACTCCCGGCCAGTTTGCTACTTTTAAATTGGCTCCTGTATATGCATTAAACAATGTGGTTTTTCCACAGTTCGGATTTCCCACAAAGCCTACCTGAAGATCTTCTTTCATTATAATGCCTCCCTCATTCGTATTGCCTCTGCTATTTTTCGTCCTAATGCAAGTCTACTCCCGCGAACCATAATGATAACGGAACCGCTTCGATTACGATTCAACAGATTGATTTTCGTTCCTTTCGTAAGACCCAATGCTTCCAGTCTCCGCATAGTAACCATATCCAGCTCCAAAGTGCCTACGGTAAAGGTCCCTCCTACTCTTGCATCTGCTAATGTCATTTTTGTATATCCCCTTCCCTAACCTAGTCGTATGTGATTGTCATGATCCGATATTAGATATGAGGATCAAAAGCCTTCCTAACAAATCGGCTTTTGAAACTCAAATCGCTATTGTCTTATTGATAATAATTATCATTTGCTATTATTATACTTGCAGACGGTATCTTTGTCAATCATAAATACGGATAAATAAGAAAGCAAATATCGCATCACGCTTAGGAAGGCATCGATAATTACTATGGCGGCACAAGAAATACTATGCACAAAAAAAACTGAAAGATAATCAAAATTTTACGATATCTTTCGGCTTTCCATAATTTTAATAAGGATTTACTTTCCTTATCCCTGTATCTAAATTAGTTCCAATTTCCTCAGTACATTTTCGAATTTCTCCTGATCAATCGGTTTCCCAGCATAAGCACTGCATCCAAGGTCAAATGCTTTCGTTACATTTCTTCCTTCGTTCAGGGCAGTTGTCATAATAATCTTAGCCAATTTTTCTTCCGGAATATGTCTCTCCTTTTCGATTTCCCTGATTTTTTGTAACGTTTCATATCCGTCCATTACCGGCATCATGATATCAAGGCAGATGAGATCATATCCCTCATTGGCATCCAGTGCCATGGTAAATGCCTCAATGCACTCATTCCCATCCACTGTCACATCACATTCCCCATACTTTAACAAAAACCGCATCATGAACTTTCTGCTTAAAAAATCGTCTTCTGCTATTAACGTTCTCAATGTAATCCCCTCCCGAATCGATTTTTTGATATTTATATCATAAGCTAAAAATCATCATTTTAGTAGAGGGTATTTCCTATCATTTAAGAAGCTATGCATTTGGATGATCCAGCCATTTTCTTAAAAAAGCAAATAACTGGTTCATCTCTTCGTCCGTTCCGATGGAAATACGCAAATAATTGTCAATTCGTGGCATATTAAAATAGCGCACATAGATGTCATTCTCCCGAAGGGCTTCATAGATACGTTTTGCAGGAATCCGTTCGTGAGTCGCAAAGATAAAATTAGCTCCGGAAACCGGGAAAGAAAAGCCAAGCTCTTTCAGCTGCTCCATTGCCTGCTCTCTGGTTCGTATTATTTTCTTCAGCATTGATCGAAAATATTCCTCGTCCCGCGCCGCGGCTGCTCCGGTGAGGAGGGAAACCGTATTCATCGTATAGGAATTAAAGGAATATTTCACATCGTTCATAGCTTTGATCAGCTTCGGATTCCCCATGGCAAATCCAATTCGCATGCCTGCCATCGATCTTGATTTTGAAAAGGTCTGTACGACCAATAAATTCTCATACCGGTCGATCAGCTCCAGGCAGGATGTTCCAGCAAAATCAATATACGCCTCATCAACGATCATAATCGAGGATGGGTTATGCCGCAGGATATCTTCGATCACGGATACTTCCTCATAAATCGATGTGGGAGCATTCGGATTTGCTATCACAATGCCCCCATTTTCCTTATAATAATCTTCCCTTACGATGCGAAAATCCGAATCCAGTGCCGGTGTCTTAAAGGGGATGGAGAAAAGATTACACCAAACCGGATAGAAGGAATAAGTGATATCCGGAAAAAGAATCGGCTGATCCGTATTAAAAAAAGTTATAAAAGCCATGGCAAGAACATCATCCGAGCCTACACCCACAAACACCTGCTCTTTATCCAAATGATAGAACCCTGCCAGTTCCTCCACAAGCAGCGAAGCGGACGGGTCCGGATACAGGCGAAGCCGGCTGGCATCAAACTCTTGCAGCACTTTTTGAACGCCCGGAGCCGGCGGATAAGGATTCTCGTTCGTGTTTAATTTCACCATATTCTTCTTATTCGGCTGCTCTCCTGGAACATAGGGAACAACCTTCCGTATATTCTTCTCCCAAGCTTTCATACTCAATTTACATATCCTTTCTGTCCAACCAATTCATTCTCTTAAATACAACTTCTCAGCTCATTCGATGATGGAAATTGCTTGATGAGATCAGCATTCAATGAACTTATCTACCATGGATATTATAGTTTTTCTTCATTTCTGCGCAGCTTTTTGCGCATAATGGAGTTTGTGGCTGTGTAGCAGCCGTAAACTCTGTAAGTGAAAAAAATTAAAATTCTTTCACTTTATCTTGGTAAATTTTTACAAGTTATTAGATATCCTTAGGAATTTTACTTTCGACTCTTCCTGTATTCCTCCGCAAGCTTCTTAAATCCCGGCAGTGCCCGTTCAATCATTTTATAATCTACACAGTAAGCAATTCTTAGGTAGCCAGGACAGCCGAAGGCGGAGCCTGGTACAATGAGAATATTATGCCTCTTCGCTACCTGGGAGAATGCCTTGTCATCCTCCTCCAGGGATTTTATAAACAGG
The DNA here is from genome assembly GCA_015057615.1 of Lachnospiraceae bacterium. GTDB lineage: Bacteria > Bacillota > Clostridia > Lachnospirales > Lachnospiraceae > Mobilitalea. The sequence continues at coordinate 5,041 of SVEA01000135.1, forward strand.
TAGAACGCTCCCTGCGGCTTCACACACTCATAGCCATAGGATACAAGACTGCTATAGAGAAGCTCCCGATTTCGATTGTATGCCTCGATATCTACCTTCGCATCCAGGCAATGGGCCACCGCTCTTTGAATTAGGGAAGGTGCATTCACAAATCCGAGGATTCGGGTCGCAACATTTGCCGCGGAAATAATATCCTCAAAGGAATCCGCTTCCCTTGGAATTACCAGATAGCCAATTCTTTCTCCGGGAAGGGATAACGATTTACTCCAGGAGTATCCGACAATCGTGTTCCTATAGTATTTTGTAAGGTAAGGAACCTCCACTCCGTCATAGACCAATTCACGGTAAGGTTCATCCGAGATCAGATAGATCGACGTTCCCAATTCCTCCTGCTTTCGATTCAAAATAGCCGCCAATTCCATGATGGTTTTTTCCGAATAAACCACTCCGGTCGGATTATTTGGGGTGTTAATAATAACTGCCTTTGTCTTATTTGTGATCTTCTGCTCAAATTCCGCAAGGTTTGGCTGAAAGTCCGTAGTATTCGGAGATACGACCACCAGATTGCCCTCATAATTTCCCACATAATTACGGTACTCTCCAAAGAAGGGGGCAAAGGTAATGACTTCCTCCCCGGGATTTAATAAGGTCTTTAATATAACATTCAAGCCTCCGGCAGCTCCTACCGTCATAATAATATTTTCCTTCTGAAATCCGGTTTCAAATCTCTGATTAATAGAAGAGGCGATTTTTATACGAACATCCTCATAACCGGAGTTATTCATATAGCCGTGCACCAGATTTGGGTCTTCCTCCTCGATTACCTTCAACAGCGCTTCCTTAACTTCTACCGGCGGTAGAACGCTGGGATTGCCCAGGCTGAAATCATATACATTTTCTGCGCCAAACTGATCTGCCAAACGCTTTCCTTCTTCAAACATAGCCCGAATAGCAGAGCTGCTCTTTACGAATTCCATCATCTTATTTGAAATCATTCTTAACCTCATTTCCGTGCGGCTTTATACATCATAGAGTTTGTGGATGCCGCACAGGCACAAAACTCAACGGCATAAATATGATAGGAGTGTCAAAAGCCTTCCCAGAAAATACCTGCATCAATTTACACAAAGCAAGGTAAAACTTAAGTAATAGGAAACAATACTTTAATACGCAACTGTTTGAAGTCGTTGGCACTTAGACCACGTATTTTGTGGTCTTATGTACCACTACATACTTCAATCCAAGTATTGCGTTTTTTGCAATGCTTTGTGGGACTGCGGGTTGCGAATGAAATTTGTTTCATATTACTTGTCAATAAATAAAGTGTTCAAATTGACGACGTTGGTTTATAATTCGGCTTTGAACTCCGACATAAATTATTGTCCTAAAGTATACCATTATATTACTTAAATTACAATTCCTTCGCTGAATTTCTTCTCAGACAGCAGACGAATTCTAATAAAATCTACCTTCTCCGTAGCATACAAATTATGCCAATAAAATTGCTTAATCCCGCAGCGGATGAATTCCGTTAGTAAAGCCAGCCTTCTTCATGTAGCAAAGAGTTAACCCTGGCAAACGCTCGCGCCGAGAGCGTTCTGCCGCAGGCAGATAAATACTTTACGAATACATGTTTCAAGTATTCGTTACGTGCTGAATGCGTCATCCCAAAGCGAACTATGTTCGCATGAAGGTTTTTTGCTGTATAGGACGCAATTTCCTACGATAAAAAAGCATCAGCTATAAAATTTCTAACATGGCACAAGCCTCCAGGATAAAAATATTATAACCGATGCTACCCTATATAAAATATCAATTCACCAAACACGTTACACCCTACCGGAATCGGATATCCAGATAGGACTTCACTATTTCAACGCACTTTTCAAATCCGAGCTGACTACTGTTTAAGCACAGGTCATAATTCTTCGCATTATCCCAATTCCTGCCAGTGTAGTACTTATAATACTCCGCACGATGCTTATCAATGCCTGCTATCTGCTTCTCGATCTCCCTCTCCGGATTTCCCGTCATATCCTTTAAGGTCTTGATGCATGCCGGAAGCGGAGCGTGGACAAACACCTTCACCACGTTATCGTAATCCTTTAATACAAAGTCCGCACACCTGCCGATAATGACACAGGATTCCGTATTAGCCAGTTCCTTGATGATCTTTGCCTGATAATTAAACAAATTATCATTAGAGACAAAATCGTCGCTGTCCGGCGGAATCAACTCCCCTTTGTATACATTTCTAGCTACTTTAAACAGCAGACTTTTCTTTAGCTTCTCATCCGCCTTTGCAAATAATTGTTCATTAATTCCGCTGTCATCGGACGCTAAGCGAAGCAAATCCCTGTCGTAATATGGAATTTGTAAGTCCGCCGACAGCATTTTACCAATGGTTCTTCCTCCGCTGCCATATCCTCTTGCAATGGTAATAACATATTTATTATCCAAAATACCTCCCGCCTTTCTATCCGGCTTTGTATTTCTTGATTTGAGTGTCAAAAGCCTTCTTAGCAAATCGTCTTCTTCAATTTGCACCATGTATGTATGGATGAGTAATTTGAAACATATTTCATTCGCAACACGCAGTTCCACAAAGCATTGCAAAAGGCGCAATACTTGGGTTGAAGTACGTAACATAAGACCACAAAATGCGTGAT
>SVEA01000013.1 GCA_015057615.1 Lachnospiraceae bacterium
ATAAGTTGACAGAGGATAATACTTATAATATAATTGTCTAATGCAAATGATTTGCAATTAGAGAGGATATGGTAATATGGCAACGAGAAAGAAACTGGTTATTTTACTTGGGATTATGGCAATCCTTGTAGTAATCAGTACGATTATAATTCATTTGAGTAAAGATGATAGAAGGTATGTAAAAGATTCCGGGGAGAATCAAGGGAAAATCCAAGTGGTAACTACCTTCTATCCGATGTATATTATCGGATTAAATGTGGCAGATCATATGGATAATGTGGAGGTTACGAATCTAACCGATATGAATACAGGCTGTGTGCATGATTATCAGCTGACGACAGACAATATGAAGCTTCTATCCGATGCGGATGTTATTATCGTCAATGGCGGCGGTTTAGAGGGCTTCCTGGATGAGGTGATCAGCATTTATCCCAATCTTTGGGTGATCGACTCCAGTAAGGGCATTTCCATGCTTGCATACGATGGTCATGAGGAAGGGGAAAGTCATGAGACTATAGAAGATCATGACGGGAATCATGAGGAGGCAGGAGAGGAGAACGAGGAACATCATGAGCATGGGGATTATAATCCGCATATTTGGTTGGATCCGCAGGCTTATGTGAAGCAGATTGGAAATGTCCGGGATGGATTGACAGCCTATATTCAGGATAGGAATGCTGCGAATCAATTAACCGAGAATACGACAAAGGAACTAACTACAGAGATAGAACAAAATGCAGCGGCTTATATAGAGAAGGTTTTGAATCTTGACCGCAGGATTAGTGAGATTCATCCGCAAAGCAATCTCCGGAATGGTGAGGAATCGGCTGACGAAGGAGTTGCTATTTTCCATGATTCCTTTGCTTACTTGGCAGAACGCCTGGGATTAAAGGTTGCGTATGCAGTTGAAATTGATTCGGAATCAGCTTTGAGCGCTTCCGATATTGCACAGATTATTGATCTTGTAAAGGAAGGGAAAATTCATTATCTCTTTGCAGAGAACCTGTACGGTGATATGATTACAGCAAGAATTAAAGGGGAAACGGGTGTCGAAGTAACCCTGATGGATCCCATTGTAACCGGGGACGGCTCGAAGGATTCCTATATTAATGCGATGGAGAAGAATATTGAACTCTTGAAAACGATGTTTGAATAGTAATAGGAGCATCATAAGTCGTTGTAAGATTTTGATATTAATAATATACGATCCTATTTATGTTTATAGTTTTAATATGACTTATGACATATATATCAATAATTAATCTCCCCAATGCACAAAAGAAATGCCGAAGCGCTGAGATAAGGCTAAGTGCGAATAGATATAGGAGCGGTAAGGTAAATTAAATTTTACAGCGAGGTATTGTAATCTATTAGAATGGGATGATGAGTATGGTTATAAAATCTAAAAAAACAGATTCTGTATCGAAGGGACAGGATGCAGCTTGCGGCTTTCATTGCATTAAGGTGAAGAATATTACGGTCCGGGATGGCTCGAATACGATTATTGAGAACATCAATCTGCATATCCACTGCGGTAAGGTAACCGCGATTATCGGAAGAAATGGTGCAGGAAAATCTACGCTTATTAAAGCGATCCTCGGAGAACGAAAGCACGAGGGAACAATTGAATTTACAAATTTAAAAAATCAGGCGGTAGAGAATTTGACCATTGGATATGTTCCGCAATATCTTAATATGGAGAAGAATACGCCGATGAGTGTCTATGATTTATTTGCCGGCTACATTAGTAATTCACCGATATTCTGGAGGAAAAACCCAAAGGTTTATCAAAGGGTAAAGGAGCAGCTAAGTATTTTTAATGCACAGGATCTGATCGATAAGAGAGCCTGTGATTTGTCCGGAGGAGAGCTGCAGAGGGTGCTTCTTTCCATCGCGATTACGCCGGTTCCCAATCTGCTTTTGCTGGATGAACCGGTCTCTGGAATAGACCGAAATGGTATGGAATTGTTTTATGATAATATCGCAAAATTAAAGAATAATTATGATCTGGCAATGATCATTGTCTCCCATGATTTTGATTTTGTAAGAAAATACGCAGATCATGTGATTTTATTGGAGAAGACAATCATCAAAGAGGGAGAACCGGAGGAAGTTCTCGCCAGTGATGAATTTAAGAAAGTCTTTGGATAGGAGAGGAGTAGCAAAATGCAGACATTATATCATATTATGGAGACGGTTCTGCCGTTTTCCTGGGTGCAATATAACTTTATGAAAAATGCTCTTCTTGCGATTCTTATTATTACGCCTTTGTTTGGAATTCTTGGTACGATGATCGTGAATAATAAAATGGCTTTCTTTTCGGATGCTTTGGGGCATTCCGCACTTACCGGAGTGGCAATCGGAACTTTATTTGGTCTAGCGGATACCAGTATTGCGATGCTGATATTTGCGATTGCATTTGCCATACTATTAAATAAAATAAAGCGGAGAAATACGGTTTCAACGGATACCGTAATTTCTGTCTTTTCCTCTCTCAGCATGTCGATTGGACTTGTTATTTTATCGCGGGGAGGTAACTTTTCAAAATATACCGGGTTGCTTGTCGGAGATATTTTAAGCATTGGTTTGAGAGAAATCCTCTTTTTGATTGTGATCTTTATCTCTACCCTGATCTTTTGGTTTCTCTGCTTTAATAATATCCATGCATCCGGAATTAATACGTCTCTAGCACGAAGTAAGAAGATTAACACCAACCTTATGGAGGATTGTTTCAGCGTAGTAATTGCCATTATTGTAATGTTTTCTATAAGGTGGGTCGGTATCCTGATTATAAATGCCCTGCTTATTCTGCCCGCTGCGGCAAGCAGGAATATGTCCTCCAATATGAGAGAATACCACCTTTTCTCAGTAATGATTTCATTATTCTCCGGTATCACCGGCTTGATTGTCTCCTATTATATAGGAACCGCTACCGGGCCAACCATCGTTATCATAGCGTCAGCGGTATTTTTTACCACACTAACGCCCATGCCCTTTGGGCATAAAACCTGAAGAATAGCTGTTTTTGCTATTTTTGTAATGGCTCGCAGCTTTTTTGCGAGACTATTCACCCAAACGCCCACGTCCTTTGGGCATAAAACCTGAAGAATAGCTGTTTTTGCTATTCTTGTAATGGCTCGCAGCTTTTTTGCGAGACTATTCACCCAAACGCCCACGTCCTTTGGGCATAAAGCCTGAAGAATAGCTGCTTTTGCTATTCTTGTAATGGCTCGCAGCTTTTTTGCGAGACTATTCATACTGTTTTTAAGAGTTTCAGGGAAACAAAGTGTATAATTTTGAATCCTCTATTCCTATTTTCCAGTTTTTATATTATACTACGTATA
>SVEA01000136.1 GCA_015057615.1 Lachnospiraceae bacterium
CTTCGATCTCACTACTGTATGGTATTGATTATAACCAAAATAAAGTAACTAATAAACCAAAAAGTGTCAGTAACCAGTTTTCATTCATAGTGGTGCGGCAAACGCATGAGGGATTTGACACTCAAATCCGTATAGGAACTTGCGTTCTATTCATTCTTATTTAAAATTCGGTTGATTTTCCCCAGATAATCTTGGAATGGATATGTATCGTTTCCAAAGGAGTGTCCGGATGTTCGATTCGATAGATCAACTGATTGGCAAGCCGGCTGCCGAGCTGGAGCGTTGGCACGAAAACCGTGGTCAGCTTACCGGAAACCATGGAATATTCGGTGCTGCCGTCATAGCCGGAGAGAGCGATATCCTCCGGAACCCGAATCCCGTGTTCCGCAAAATACTGCATCATGAAATTGGCCACATAGTCACTGACACAGACGAATGCCTGCGGCAGTCTCTGAAAGGTACTGAGAAATGCAGAGATTTCTTCATAGTATGTATATATTCCAATCTTTCTTGTTAAGCAGTATTCCTTCTTCACCTCTACATTGTTTTCTTCCATGGCGGCTAAAAAGCCCTCATATCGTTCCTTGTTGGTTAATGCGTAATGAATATCGCCGACAAATCCGATCTCGGTTCTCCCCTGCTTTAGTATACTGGCAGTGATTTCTTTCACACTTCTTTTTCCTGCTAGCACAAATAAGTCGCCGGTAATGGTATCCACCGGAAAATCAGTTACCAAATCTAAAAATACCTTTGGAATATTTAACTTATTCAGCAGATCCAGCATCTCGCTGTCGTAGACATTCATAATCAACATACCGCTTGCTGTACCGTTTGTTAACACATTTGGTAAAGTGTAGCCTTTATAATAATTAGGGGGAAGGTAGGTGTACATCAGGTTAAATCCTTTGGTATCCAGTTCTTTTGCGATTGCATGTATAATATTGATCCAGAATACCGAAGACTCCGGTCTAGAAATAACAACCGAGATGGTTTTCTTGGATTGTCCTTCGAAATAAAGATTATTCTCCTCTAAGTAGGCTTCTGCTTCCTGCCCCGGTTTTAAATAGCCAATCTCTTTTGCGGTCAAAAGAACCTGGTCACGGAGCTGCTTGGAAACCCCCCCTTGACTATTCAGCACCTTCCATACAGTAACCCTTGATATGTTTAGGATATTAGCTATATCCTGCATTGTGACTTTCTTCATTAAAGTTCCCACCATTCCTAAATTCATATTACGACTAAATTTGATTGATTATAGCATACTTTTTACATACAAGCAATCCCAATTTTAACAAAAGTTAAAAAATGCATATATAATTATGCCAATTATTGAACATGCAATATATTTGTATGACAATTTAGTGATAATGTATAAAAAAGGGATTGGATGCACAAAATATCATGGCAATATAAAGATGCAAAGTTACAAATATTAAATTAAAGTATAAATAGATGATAAGTAAATGATAAAGGGAGTTGACTAATGTATAAAATAATGTTAAAATTCTATCGTCTAAAGAGCAATAAGAAAGGAGGATTTTATGAAAAATAATGAAAATGTTAAAAACACAAATGAAAAAACTACAAAAGTTAAAATCAAAAGTAAAAAATGGAATAGAGATGATACGGAGCTTACTCTTCTGGCATTGCCAACCTTTATATGGTATATACTATTTAGCTTTTTGCCGATGTTTGGTGTGATTATCGCTTTTAAACGCTATCAAATCTATCCGGGCAAGAGTTTCTTGTATAATATCATACATAGTGAATGGGTGGGCTTTGAGAACTTTGAGTATTTAATAAAGTCAAAAAGTTTGTTTATTCTACTAAGGAATACGATAGGATACAATTTACTTTTTATAATTTTAGGAATTGTGGTACCGGTGACCTTAGCGGTTATGATCAGCTTGGTCTACAGCAAACGGAAATCAAAGGTTTATCAGACGGCTATGTTCTTTCCACATTTTCTGTCTTGGGTTGTAGTAAGTTATTTCGTTTTTGCGTTTCTAAGCTATGACAAAGGAATCATCAACATGATTCTGGTTTCTCTTGGAAAAGAGAAGATCCAGTGGTATATGGAAGGGAAATACTGGCCATTTATCCTTGTATTTATGAATCTATGGAAAACAGCCGGATATAGTACCGTAGTGTATTTGGCAAGTATTACCGGTATTGATCCGTCTTTATATGAAGCAGCAGTAGTGGATGGGGCTACGAAATGGCAGCAGGTGAAGAATATAACGCTTCCCAGCTTGAAACCTATCGTAATTATGATGTTTATATTGAATACAGGAAGAATTTTCTACTCTGACTTTGGTTTGTTCTATCAGGTAACCAAAGGAATACCGGCATCTTTATATAATGTATCGTCCACAATTGATACCTATGTATACAATGCATTGCTTTCGAACACTCCTATTGGCATGACATCTGCCGCGACTGTTTTTCAATCCGTCGCATGTTGCATTACGATTCTTATAGCAAATTGGGTTGTTAAAAAGATAGACAACGACTATGCAATTATTTAGGAGAAAAGTGAAAGAATTTAATCCTTTTACTTATGCACAAAAAAAGCTATGCCGAAATGGAGGAAAATTATGAAGAAAAAGGATAGTAGTCAGGAACGAAGTAAGCTAAATCGTATTAAAAAGCCTACGAATTTCCTGTTTAATATAATTTTTATTTTAGTTTCATTGATTTGTGTTATACCGTTTGTATTTGTTTTTATTATTTCAATTACTTCAGAAGCTTCCATTGCAAACAATGGCTACCAATTCTTCCCGTCGGAATTGTCAAGCAGTGCTTACAAATTCCTCTGGAACGAGAAAAAGGCAATTATTGATGCACTTGGAATTTCTGTTCTTGTTACGGTTGTAGGTACTGCTTTGGGTGTGATTTTAACCACTGCTTTGGGATATGTACTTTCCAGACCGCAGTATAAGCTGAAAGGCTTTTTAACCTGGATCGTATTTATACCAATGATATTTAACGGAGGTATGGTTGCATCCTATGTTGTGAATTCCAACATTCTTGGATTAAAGAACACGGTATGGGCTTTGATTCTGCCGCTTTTGGTTTCCTCATTTAATGTGGTTATCTGTAAAACCTTCTTTAAAACAACTGTACCGGATTCCATTATTGAATCCGCTAAGATTGATGGGGCAAGCCAGTTAAATATCTTCGCAAGAATCGTTGTACCGATCTCAAAACCGGTTTTTGCGACGATCGGATTATTCCTTACGTTTGCTTATTGGAATGACTGGTTCCAGTCTTCCCTGTATATTACCAATGCAAAGCTATATTCCTTGCAGGCGTTATTGAATAATATGCAGAAAAATATTGAATACCTGGCAAATAACCCTACCGCAGGTCTTTCTTTACAGCAGTATAAAAGCATGATGCCTACCGAATCCGTTCGTATGGCGATTGCTGTAGTGATTGTATTACCGATTGCTTGTGCATATCCATTTTTCCAGAAATACTTTGTTACCGGTTTAACGATCGGTGCAGTAAAGGGCTGATGGATATTTAGAAAGAGAAAAACGATCAGCAGGATGGATCGTTCTTGGTACATGGTAAAAAAGCTTTACAACAAGCTTTTTTATAAATAAAAAAAGATACAGGAGGTAATTATGAAAAAGAAACTTGTTGCATTACTATTGTTAGTAGTTATGCTGGGGGCTCTCGTTATCGGATGCGGTAAAAAGGCAGAGGAACCGAAGAACAACAACACTACTGATAATAAGGAAAACGAAACTAAGGGTAATGATGAAGTGGTAACACTCAAATGGATCATGGTTGGTAATGGTATGCCGACAAACTATGATGCATGGAAGAAACACATCAATGAATATCTTGCAGAGAAGATTGGTGTAAACATTGAGGTAGAGGTAGTAGCCTGGGGAGACTGGGATAACAGAAGAAATGTTCTTATTAACTCAGGTGAGTATTTTGATATCCTCTTCACGGACTCTGGAAGATATCTTAGTGAGGTTGATTTAGGAGCTTTCTACGATATGACAGATTTAGTTCAGAAAAAGGCTCCCGATCTTTATAACTATATCCCTGCAGATTATTGGGATGCAGTTAAGGTTGACGGTAAAATCTATTCCGTTCCGACTTACAAAGATTCCTCAATGACGAATTATTTCGTTTGGGATACAGCAATTGCTGATAAGTACGATATTAATATTGATGAGAAACATACATTACAAAGCTTATCTGACGACTTAAAGAAAATTAAAGACGGCGAAGGAAAGCCACCTTTTATTCTTGACAAATTAGGTGCAAGTGCTATTTTAAGTGAATACGATGCTATGGGTGCTGAATTAGTACCTCTTGGTGTTCGAATTGATGACGAGTCCCGTACCGTTGTTAACGTTCTAAAAGAAGATCAGATTATGAGAGATCTGAAGACATTACATGAATGGTATAAGGAAGGTATCATCAATGCAGATGCTCCTACCTTAGCAGAGGTTCCGAAATACCGTATGTGCTTTATCGCACAGGGATGGCCTTCCGCAGCAAAGACAACTTGGGGTCCGAACATGGGCGCTGATGCAAAAGCAGTTGAATATATCGCACCGATCGTGTCCAACAGTACCGTACGTGGTTCCTTAAATGCAATCTACTCCGGTTCCAAGAATCCAGAAAAAGCTATGGAATTCTTACAGCTTGTGAACATGGACTCCTATGTAAGAGACGCATTCTTCTATGGTTTGGAAGGTGAAAACTTCAATTACACCGAGGATGGTAAAGTAGATAAATTAAACAGCGAATGGAACATGGCTGGTTATACACAGGGAACGTTCTTTAATGTAACCCAGTTAGCAGACGAAGAGTTCAATCAATGGGATGAAGTTAAGGAATTAAATACGAAAGCAAAGGGTTCCGTACTTCTAGGATTTGACTTGGATCAAACTAATATTCAGAATGAATTGGCTAACTGCCGTGAAATCTGGAATAAGTACAAGTCAGAAGTGCTGACCGGTGCAAGAGATGCAGAAGAAATTGTGAATACGGTTACAAAAGAATTAGAAGATGCCGGATTTAACAAGATCATGGAAGAAGCACAAAAACAGATCAACGAACAATATAAGTAAAACTAAATACATAACATTATGGGGAACGGAAAGGTTCTCCATAATGTTATATATTATTGGAGGAAAATATGGCGAATAAAATTATCGGGAATCCACTTCCTAATATGCCTTGGCAGGAAAAACCGGAAGGCTATACGGAGCCGGTTTGGCGTTACGACAGCAATCCAATTATAGGCAGACATGCAACTAAGAGATCCAACAGTGTTTTTAACAGCGCTGTCATTCCCTTTGAAGGTAAATTTGCCGGAGTGTTCCGATGCGACAGCAAATCCATCAGCATGGACATTTTCGCCGGTTTTAGTGAGGATGGTATTCATTGGACGATCAATGAAACACCGATTCAATTCGAAGGTGAAGATAAGGAAATTCTTAACAGAGAGTATCGATATGATCCGCGGGTATGCTTCATTGAGGATCGATACTATATTACCTGGTGCAACGGCTACCATGGACCAACCATCGGGATTGCATATACCTTTGATTTCAAGAAGTTCTATCAACTGGAAAATGCATTCCTTCCATATAATCGAAACGGAGTATTGTTTCCGAGAAAAATCAACGGTATGTATGCAATGCTAAGCAGACCGAGTGATACGGGACATACTCCTTTTGGTGATATTTTCTACAGCCAGAGTCCTGATCTTACTTATTGGGGACGTCACCGCTATGTAATGGGTACGGTAAAAGGCGATGCATCCGCATGGCAGTCAACCAAGATCGGTCCGGGTCCTATCCCGATCGAAACAGAGGAAGGCTGGTTAATGATTTATCATGGTGTTATTAATACCTGCAACGGTTTTGTATACCGAATGGGTGCGGCTCTTTTAGATCTTGATCAGCCGTGGAAGGTGCTCTTAAGATCGAAGGATTACATCCTTGCACCGCATGAGCTGTATGAATGCATCGGCGATGTTCCGAATGTTACCTTCCCTTGTGCAACCCTTACGGATGCAGATACCGGCCGCATCGCAATCTATTATGGGTGTGCAGATACCGTTACCGGCTTGGCATTTACTACGGTAGATGAATTAATAAATCACATGAAAAATAATCCGCTTTAATCTATAAATTAAATTACTGGAAAATGCTTCATAAATGATTTACAATAAGATAGATAATTTACCAAGATGCGATATTCATAGAATAGGTCAATTCATTCGTTGCCTTAATAGAAATTCATTCTATATTTCGCCTGGAACAAGAAAAATATATTATTAGATGGAGAAATCATATGGAATATATCGATAAGCGAATTGGTGTTATATGTGACCAACTAAAGAAATTAGCTGTTGTACAAAAGATTCCGGTAGAAAACCTGATGTATAAGAAGGGAAACTACATTCACCCGCAGGATGCCGATGCTGCTCCGGAAAGCTTTGAACCTTTTGACAGCAAAACGATGCATTGGTATGGCCCGGACGAGCATTATTGGTTCCGTGTGGATTTTACGGTTCCCGAAAAATTGAACAATAAACCTATGTGGATGCATGTGAAAACACAGATTGAGGAATGGGACGATGCAAAGAATCCACAATTTCTTTTGTTTGTAAATAATGTTGCAACCCAAGGGATTGATATGAATCATAGAGAAGTGCTTTTGACAGAATGCGCAAAGGCGAACGATACTTACCGCTTAGATCTGCAGTCCTATACAGGAATTCTTCATTCGGAGTTTAACCTGATTGTGGAGATGCTGGAGATTGATCCGAAGATCTGGCAATTATATTATGATCTGAAGGTGCCTCTGGAAGCATTTCCCCGTATGGAGAAAGATGACCGGAACCGTCTGGAGATCGAGAACATATTAAACAATACGATTAACTATCTGGATCTAAGAAATCCTTATTCCAAAGAATTCTATGAATCCTTAGACAAAGCGCTGGCTTATATTAAGAAAGCGTTATATGAGGATAAGGCAGGATATGCGGATGTTATAGCAACCTGTATCGGACATACCCATATTGACGTTGCTTGGTGGTGGACGGTAGAGCAGACCAGAGAAAAGGTCGGACGAAGCTTTTCAACTGTACTTAAGCTGATGGAAGAGTACCCGAACTATAAGTTCATGTCCAGCCAGCCGCAGCTTTACTTTTTCCTTAAGGAAAGATATCCGGAGCTTTACGAACGTGTAAAGGAACGCGTGAAGGAAGGACGCTGGGAACCGGAAGGCGGTATGTGGGTTGAGGCAGATTGCAACCTAACCTCTGGGGAATCCTTAGTCCGCCAGTTTATCCATGGAAAGCGTTTCTTTAAAGAGGAGTTTGGCGTGGACAACCGGATTCTATGGCTTCCCGATGTATTCGGATATTCCGGAGCATTACCTCAGATTATGAAAAAGTCCGGAATTGATTATTTTATGACAACCAAGCTGTCCTGGAACCAGATTAATAAGGTACCATATGATACACTGCAATGGAGAGGAATCGACGGCTCGGAAGTATTTACCCACTTTATCTCTACGCTTGGGGTAGGGCAGGATCCGAAGGAGAGCTTCTTTACGACCTATAATGGCATGCTTCATCCGGATGCGATCATGGGCGGATGGATGCGCTATCAGAATAAGGATATCAATAATGATATCTTGATCGCCTATGGCTATGGAGATGGAGGCGGCGGTCCAACCAGAGAGATGCTTGAGGTTTCCAAACGTATGGAAAAGGGAGTACAGGGCATACCGAAGGTTCGTCAGGAATTCGCAGGAAACTATTTCAAGGAATTAGAGGAACGTGTGAAGGATCATAAGCGGCTTCCAGTTTGGGAAGGCGAGTTCTATTTTGAATACCACCGCGGAACCTATACCTCCATGGCTCGAAATAAACGTTCCAACCGTAAGAGCGAGCTGCTACTAATGGATCTGGAATTGCTGTCCATACTTGCTAAGCACGAAGCAAATACCGCTTATCCGGCGAAAGAATTAGACAAGCTGTGGAAGACCGTTCTAATCAATCAATTCCATGATATCCTTCCGGGCAGCTCCATCCATGAGGTGTATGAGGTGACGAAGAAGGAATACAGTGAGCTGAAGGAAGAAGCATCCGCACTGTTACAGGAAAGATTAGATGCCGTAACTGGCTCCGGTAACGGAATTACAGTTTACAATACCCTTGGATTTGACCGGGATGATATCGTTTCTCTTGGGGATAGCAAGGCAGACGGCTTAAAGGACGACGAAGGCAACATCTACCCGGTTCAGCAGACCAAAGAGGGAGCAATCGCTTATGTGAAGGGCATTCCTTCTAAGGGATATCGGACCTATGAAATTGTAGAAGCAGGTGCAAAGGAAGAGACACCATTTACCTTAAAGGGTGATACCAGTCTGGAAACACCATTCTATAAGATAACGCTTGATGAGAGTGGTTTATTTACCTCGATCTATGATAAGGAAAATGACAGAGAAGTGCTTCAGGCAGGCAAGCGTGCAAATCTGCTCCGTATGTATGAGGATAAACCGATCTATTATGATAACTGGGATATTGATATGTACTATACGGAGAAATACTGGGATGCAGATCAGGTTACAAGAATGGAATGGACGGAAGTAGGAAGCTTACGTACTACTCTTGAAATTGACCGTAAGATCAGTAATTCTGTTATTAAGCAGAAGATTTACTTCTATGCGGATTCCAGAAGAATCGAGTTTGCGACCTATGTCGACTGGAAGGAACATCAGCATCTGTTGAAGGTACATTTCCCAGTAAATATTCATTCCGATGAAGCAACCTTCGATATTCAGTTCGGTAATGTGACAAGAAAGATCCATACGAACACAAGCTGGGAGATGGCAAGATTCGAAAGCTGCGGACAGAAATGGATCGATATGTCGGAGGGACATTACGGTGTCAGCCTGTTAAATGATTGCAAATATGGTCATTCTGTAAAGGACGGCAATATGGCAATCACCTTAATCAAGTCCGGTATTGAGCCGAATCCGATGACCGACTATGAGGAGCATTATTTCACCTATGCACTGTATCCGCATGCCGAGAATTGGCGCGCCGGCGGTACCGTTCGGGAAGCGTATAAGCTGAATCAATCGGCTTACGCAGTACAGGGCGGAACACCCGGAACCAAAACTTCCTTTGCATCGGTTGACCAAGCGAATATCGTGATGGAGACCATTAAGGAAGCAGAGGACGGCTCCGGAATTATTATTCGTATGTATGAAAGTGAAAATGCATTAACAAAGGCTCATATCCAGCTCGGCGTTACGGCTTCTTCCATTGTGGAATGTAACCTGATTGAAGAAGAGGGCGAGAACGTACCGGCTGTAGGAGACGGATTTGATATTGAGATCAAGCCTTATGAGGTTAAGACCTATAAGATTCGTCTGTAAGAAAATATATGCAAAAGAGTATGCAACCAGAGTATACGAAAAGATGGAGGATTTCTTATGTATTTATTACCAAGCCCCCAGGAAATAAAGAAGAATGAAACGTTCTGCACGCTACATTATAACGATGCGATTATGGTGGGTGAAAGCTGCGACATATCCGTAAATCATTATGCAAAGATATTAAAAAATACTATTTTTCAATATACCGGTTTTTCCCTGCCGATTACAAGAGGGGAAGTCTTCAAAAAGGGGATTCGTCTGACACAGGACGGATCCTTAGGCGAAGAGGAATACCGACTGACCATTGACCGTGAAAGCATAACCATAGAAGGCGGCAGCAAAGCGGCGGTTCTATATGGTATTCAGACACTGCGTCAAATCGTAAGTCAGAAAGGTGCTGTTCTACCCTGCCTGGTAATCCGGGATTATCCGGATACTAAGAACCGCGGCTTCTATCATGATGCTACGAGAGGCAGAATTCCTACCTTATCCTATCTGAAAAGTTTAGCAGATAAACTAAGCTATTATAAATTGAATCAGCTGCAGCTCTATATTGAGCATAGCTTCCTTTTTAAGGATCTCAGTGAGGTATGGCGGGACGACACTCCGTTGACCGCAGAAGAGATTATGGAGCTGGACGATTACTGCGCAGAGCGGAATATCGAGCTGGTACCTTCCCTGTCCTCCTTTGGTCATTTGGATAAATTACTGAGTACCAAGACCTATGCACATCTGTGCGAGCTTCCGGATTCCGATAAGGAGCCATTTAGCTTTATCGCAAGGATGCAGCATCATACGATTGACACAACGAACGAGGAAAGCTTTACCTTAGTCACAAAAATGATATCAGAATATATGCCGTTGTTCCGGTCAAAGCATTTTAATCTCTGCGCGGACGAGACCTTTGACCTTGGAAAAGGTCGGAGCAGGGAACGGGCGGAGGAGATCGGTACGCAGCGTATGTATATCGATTTTCTTAAGCGGTTAAGCAATTTTGTTATCGCTCAGGGGAAAATACCAATGTTCTGGGGCGATATCATTTCCAGATTCCCAGAGGCAATCAAGGAGCTTCCGAAGGAGTCGATCTGTTTAAACTGGGGCTACGCTCCGGAGCAGAGAGAAGAAGATACGCAAATGCTGGCGAAAGCAGGGGCAACCCAATATCTTTGTCCCGGAGTGGGCGGGTGGAATCAGCTGATTAACCTGATTGAATCCTCCTATAAGAATATAACACGGATGTGCTCTTACGCTCATAAGTATAATGGAATCGGAATTTTAAATACCGACTGGGGTGATTTTGGACATGTCAATCATCCGGAGTTTTCAACGACAGGACTGATCTATGGAGCAGCATTTTCCTGGAACAAGAAGGAGATCCCTTTCAAGGAAATAAATAAGCAGATCTCCGTACTTGAGTATACCGACCGGACCGAACATTTCGTTTCTATCGTTGCAGACATGGCTACGAAAAGTGTCATGGGCTGGGAAAATGTGGTTGTATATATGGAGCAGTATACGGGAAAGAAAGTGGATGAAGAGGCGATTAAGAAATCCTTCCTGGAGTTGGATCTAACGAAGGTACAGCAGGCGAATCGTATCCTAGCGGAGAAGAGTCAGGAGCTGTATCAAGTGATTGCATCCTTGGATACCGGCAAACGATATCTTGTGAAACCCTATCTGGTTGCTGCAGAGGGAATGATTCTGTGGAACAGTATCGGTGCGACCATAGATCAAATGGTATATCACAGAGAGAATCCCGCGGCGGAAGATCCACGCAAGCTGGCAGCTGATTTGGAAAACTGGTTCTATCAGTTTAAAGAAGTTTGGCGTACGGTCAGCAAGGAATCGGAGCTGTTCCATATTCAGAATGTGATTAACTGGTATGCGGACTATCTACGAGCGATATAGATTCCCTTCGAAACATATAAATAGGTTGCAATGAGTGTAAAAAGCCGATTTGTTAGGAAAGCTTTTGACACGCAAATCAAAGTTGATTTTATACAAAAATATTAGAAGCATGCTATAAAAATAGAGACAGTCGAACGATAAGGTGTCAAAAGTCCCATAGGAATACTTTCTAATATGGACTTTCGGCACCTTATATGGTATAAATTACTTAGACAATTGTGAAACTTTTTTCTTGTTATAGCATTCGCTGCAATCGGATGGTTTCACAATTACCTATATAAGATTTGAGTGCCAAAAGCTATCTAAAATCGACTTCATCAATTAATGCATTGATAAGTAATAGGAAACCTATTTCATTCGCAACGCATTGTTTTCAAAGTGCTACATAAAACGCAGCGCAAAGCATTGCAAAAACGCAATACTTGGATTGAAGTACGCAATGGTACATAAGACCACAAAGTACATGGTCTAAATACCAACGACTTCAAACCGTTGCTCATTAAATATTGCTTCCTATTACTTAAGTATTTCCTTGATTGGTGCAAATGGAAGAAGACGATTGA
Organism: Lachnospiraceae bacterium; assembly: GCA_015057615.1. GTDB lineage: Bacteria > Bacillota > Clostridia > Lachnospirales > Lachnospiraceae > Mobilitalea. The sequence continues at coordinate 11,907 of SVEA01000136.1, forward strand.
TAGAGGGGTTTGAACTTCAAATCTAATACGAATTACAAAAATATATAAAATGTATCAAAGATTTCGAAAGGAAGGGAAGTATAGTATGCGTATTATAAGGGCAAAGGATTATGACGATATGAGCCGCAAGGCTGCGAATCTCATTGCAGCACAGGTGACTATGAAACCGGATTGTGTCTTGGGCTTAGCAACCGGTAGTACCCCGATAGGGACCTACAAAGAATTGATCGACAAATATAACAAGGGTGATTTGGATTTTTCTGAGGTTATGAGCGTTAACCTGGATGAATATAAGGGGCTGACGAAGGACAACGACCAGAGCTACAATTATTTTATGAGAAAGAACTTATTTGATCATATCAATATTAAGCCGGATCATTACTACCTTCCGAATGGAATGGCAGAGAATGCAGAAGCAGAATGCCAAAGATATGATAAGCTTTTAAGCTCTCTAACAAGGGACATGCAAGTACTCGGCCTTGGTCTGAATGGCCATATCGGCTTTAATGAACCGAGCGATGAATTTGCGAAGGGTACGAACCTGATCAAACTGAGCGAGAGTACAATAAAAGCCAACTCACGCTTCTTTGAGAAGTATGAGGATACTCCCACGTCTGCATTTACTATGGGAATTCAAAGCATTATGCAGGCACGTAAGATACTACTCTTGGTGAGCGGAAAGGGTAAAGCACAGATTCTTCGTGAGGTAATAGACGGACCAATCAAACCGCAGGTTCCGGCATCGATCTTGCAGCTACATAAGGATGTAACAATTATTGCAGATGAAGATGCTCTGTCTATGCTATAGGATTAGGGTCAAACCTATTTATAACTTCATCAATTTGCATAATGTATGTGTTGACAAGTAATAGGAAACAGATTTCATTCGCAACACATTGTCTCACAAAGCACTGCATAAAACGCAGTACTTGGATTGAAGTACGTAATGGTACATAAGACCACAAAGTAAGTGGTCTAAATACCAACGACTTCATACAGTTGCGCATTAAATTAAGTTTCCTATTACTTGAATAAAGTTCGTTTGTGCAAATTGAAAAATTAAGCTAATTTAAGATAAAAACATCGATTATGATATGTTCTGAATAAGTGCTTTTTCTTGAGCCGATAAATTCAAACACAATTCTATGCCAAAATCAGCATATCATAATCGATGTTTTTCATTTTACCGTGGATTTTATCATAGATTTTCTAAATCGTATTCGATGTTCTATTGCTACTGTTCACACATGGGCAAAGTCTATAATATGATTTCGACAAATGATATCCGATCAGGAGTATATGCATTCATTGGTACTTTGGCTTCGTATTTTGGAGCCTTATGTACTGCTACGTAATGCAACTAAGCGAAACTAAGCGAAAGCGTCTCCAATTCGGATACATTTGACGAAATCATAACATGGTATACATGGTGGGTGTGAACGGTAACATTCCTTTTATTTCTGTACAGCTTTTGCTCTTTTTTCTATAGCGTTTTCCGGTAAATAAGCGTAGAATAAGGAGAGTAACGGCATCGAACCAGTAATCCCGGTAGCAGCATGACGGTGCTGGTAAGGTGAAAGTTTATTTGATATAAGGTTAGGAGTATAGAGATGAAGATAAAAGCTTATCAACATAAAGTACAGTATTATGAGACGGATCAGATGGGAGTGGTACATCATTCGAACTATATCCGCTGGTTTGAGGAAGCTAGGCTGGATTTTCTTGAGCAGATCGGTGCGGAATATGCGGATATGGAGAAGGAAGGATACATAAGCCCTGTCGTTTCCATCTCGTGCGATTATATAAACAGGACGGTTTTTGGAGAAACGGTATCTGTTATTTCAAAGCTGGAGAGGTTTAATGGCGTCAAATATAGTCTATCCTATAAGGTAATGGATGCAGCAACGAAGGAGCTTCGGGCAACCGGTAAAAGCAGCCATTGTTTTCTTACCAAAGAAGGAAAGCTGGTTTCTCTAAAAAAGGATAGTCCAAAGTTTTACCATATTATGGCGGCAGCGGTTGGAAATGAGACAGAAGAGATTCAATAAATACAAAACGGAAAAATAGAAAATTGGAAATGAAGAAGGAGGGATACGGTTTCCTCTCTGACCAGGAGTCATGAGTGTTCGGCCGTATTATTTATGAACGATATTAATAAATTTCAAGAGCTTCTAAAAAAGACTTTAGAAATAGCGAAAAATCAAAAAAACCGCATGGAAGTACAGACAATTAAAGATATCTTTGCAGAGTGGGAATTAAGTGACTCTCAGCTGGATGAGATCAGCGGTTATCTGGCAGCCAATCAAATAGAGGTTGCAGGGTATGTACAGCCGGAAGAACTTAAGATTCTGGAGAAAGATTCGGATCCGGGAAAGCCATATGAGCCCAAGAAGATTAATTCCAAAGATTCCGTATATCTGAAGGATTATTTGGAAGAACTGGCAGGAATTACAGAAGGAAGCCGAGAAGAGGAGATCCGTCTGCTTCATCGGATGAAGCAGGGAGACAGTGCAGCGAAGCAGCGCTATATTGAGCTGAACCTGCGTAGGGTTGTTGAAATTGCGGAGGAATATAAGAACCGGGGGATGACGGCAGAGGATCTGATCCAGGAAGGGAATATGGCTCTTATACAATCGATCCAGGAGCTTCCGGCAGCCGATGACATTGAACAGGTGCAGAGACATGTATACGAAACCATACGGGATCATCTTGCAGAATCGGTAAAGGAGCAGCAGGAGAATGATACCATGGAGAATGCCGTTATGAAGAAAATGAACCGACTCTATGCTTCTTTAAAAAAACTGGAGAGTCAGCTGGGACGGAAAGCTAATATTACGGAATTGGCGGATTACATGAAGATTACAGAGGATGAAATACAGGATATCTTAGAATTATCCGCAGATACAATAACACTCGGAGAACATAAGCCGCAGGATCATCATAGCTATTAGGGGCATAACCATCATCAGGATCATGGCTGCAGCTGTCATGAGAACGACAAATAAAGTACTTGGAGCTTACTTTATCACGACGGTAATAGGCAAGATATACGAAGCTAATCAAAGCCCTGACGAAACAGTCAGGCTGGAATATTGCCATATCGGATAAGGTGAATCAAAATGAGCTATTAAGCAAAGCCAGCTTTCTCTATCAAAAGCATCAGGTAATGCTAAAGAAAAATCCGTCCTTTCTACCAGGCAAGATGAGTGTAAAGATACCAGATTGCTGATGGAGAAGAACATTTGTCAAAGGTTAGAGAGGAATTCATGAAGAAACGGGTTGCGAGCTGCACCTAACGTTAAGCTTTTAGCAGAAAACTACCTCCCTTCGGCGATACGGTATGAAAAGGCATGAATGGAAACGGAGAGTATAACGGCTGCGATTGATGGGGTGTCGCAAAACTAATTTTGCGACACCTCTCTTTTTATGCCTAAAAACAGACAAAAGCACTCCCATGGCGAACAAACGATTGGAGGGACTATCTAAAACGTTTAATATAAAATTTATATAAAAATCAAAGAAAAGGTTGCAATTTATATAGAAAAGGATTAAAATTATTATACCAAAATTAGTTAAAAGCTAGTTGGTATAAGTAAAATACTATTAAAAAGTGGGTTTTTAACCTACATAAATAAAGGAATATTGACAAATTCAACAAATACAAGTATGCTTATATAAAATATATGTATAAAACGTCTATTGTTGATTTACGAAAACGATTAAGTAGTATTTAACTCGGAAATTGCTATATAAAATCTACAAAGAGGGGGAGCGTTCAACCATCTTGTTTGTTGAGATGGTTGAACGAAGAAAGGCATTTCTATTGCACAAAGGTGCGATAAGAATATAAATGCAATTATATTAATTAAGGGAGGATGAAAGATGAAAAAGAGGTTATTAAGTCTGCTCTTCGCAGTAGTCATGCTTACCGGTTTGCTGGCAGGCTGCGGCAAGAGCGAAGAAGAGGCATCTGCGGATCCAACGAAGGCACCCGTAGAGGAAGGGAAAAAGGAAGAAAAGAAGGAAGAAAGTAATCCGGCAGAGGAGAAAAAAGAGCCTGCACAGGCAGATGAGGGGAAAGTATTTAATATATACTGCTGGAATACGGAATTCCAAGATCGGGTTAAGGCATATTTTCCTGGTTATACAGATAACGGAGACGGAACCGGTAAAATTGGTGATGTTGCAGTTAACTGGGTTATCACACCGAGCGAACACAATGCTTACCAGAACGCATTGGATGCTGCATTACTTGCACAAGCGGATGCAGCTGCTGACGATAAGGTTGACTTATTCCTGATTGAAGCAGATTATGCGTTAAAGTATGTCAACACGGATTATGCTATGGACGTCAAAGAAATCGGACTTACAGAAGATGCTATGAAGGATCAGTATCAATATACCAAGGATATCGTTACCGATTCTAATGGTGTTATCCGAGGTACTACCTGGCAGGCAACACCGGGATTATTCGCTTACAGACGATCTATAGCAAAAGATGTATTGGGAACCGATGATCCGGTAGAGGTTCAGAAGAAGATCAGTAACTGGGATGATTTTAATGCAGTTGCAGAAGAGATGAAGGCAAAAGGGTATACCATGCTATCCGGTTATGACGATGCCTACAGAACCTTCTCTAATAATGTATCCGGTCCTTGGGTACAGGATGGAAAGGTTATCGTTGATGAAGGCCTTATGAAATGGGTTGATCAGACGAAGGAATTTACGGATAAAGCATATAATAACAAGACAAGTCTTTGGGGTGACGGTTGGGCAAAAGATCAAGGCCCCGATGGAAAGACCTTTGGTTTCTTCTATTCTACTTGGGGAATTAACTTTACTTTAATGGGTTATTCCTTAGCAGATTCTGAGGCGGAAGCAGCCGTTGGTAATGGTATTTATGGCGACTGGGCTGTATGTGAAGGGCCTGCTCCGTTCTATTGGGGTGGAACTTGGATCTGTGCTGCAACCGGAACCGATAATCCAAGCCTGGTAAAAGATATTATGTATACCTTGACCTGTGATGCAGAAACTATGAAAAAGATTACTGAGGATACGCAGGATTATACGAATAACCAGACTGCAATGGAAGAGATTGCAAATAGTAATTTTAAATCTGAGTTCCTTGGTGGGCAGAACCATATCGCTCTATTTGCAGCAGCAGCTCCTAAGATTGATATGAGTAAGATCTCTCCTTACGATCAGGGCTGCAACGAGGAGTTCCAAACAGCCTTCAAGGATTATTTTGATGGTAATGTAACGAAGGATCAAGCCTTACAGAATTTCTACGATAAAATTATTGTGAAATATCCGGAGCTTACATACTGAGATTTAACGTTACAATGAAATAATAATAATAAAAAATCTTTTTGTTCAGTAAATAATTAAAAATTGTTCAGTGATTATTTTAGGGGTTGTTCATCTCATTCTTTTGTATGCCATAATCGTA
>SVEA01000137.1 GCA_015057615.1 Lachnospiraceae bacterium
ATCGAAGTTTTAACCGGATACATTGCAAAGCAACTTTGCGGATTGGATATCGACTTAATTAAGATCTCCTTAGTATCCCAATATGCGGAAAATAAATTTAATGGCGTGGGCTGCGGTATTATGGATCAGTTTGCCATTGCAATGGGGAAGAAGAATCATGCGATCTTCCTTGATACCAGTGATCTTCAATACGAATATGCACCTTTGGAGCTGGGGGATGCAAAACTGGTGATTGCTTGTAGTAATAAGAAACGCGGTCTTGGTGATTCCAAATACAATGAACGCAGAAGCGAGTGTGAGGAAGCCTTAAAAAGATTAAAAACCGTGGTTGATATTAATTCCCTGGGGAATCTGTCTGAGGAAGAATTCGAACTTCATAAGGAAGTAATTCAGGATGGCATCTTAATAAAGAGGGCAAAGCATGCGGTATATGAGAACCGGAGAACCATTCATGCGGTGGAGGCGCTAAAGGCGAAGGATATTAAAAAGTTTGGTTTACTTATGAATGCTTCCCATGTTTCCTTACGGGATGATTATGAGGTGACCGGTATCGAGCTGGATACCCTTGTAGAAACTGCATGGAAGCAGGAAGGTGTAATCGGCGCCAGAATGACCGGTGCAGGCTTTGGCGGATGTACCGTGAATATTGTTAAAAAGGATGCAGCCGATGCCTTTATTCAGAATGTCGGTAAAGCATATGAAAATAAAATTGGATATAAAGCGGATTTCTATGCAGTGGAAATCGGAGATGGACCCAAGGAACTATAATGTAAGATTGATTTGAGAGTCAAAAGCCATTTTATAAACCACCTTTGTAAATTGGCAAAATTTGTGTGCGGCAAGTAATAGGAAACAAATTTCATTCGCAACGCGTGCTCCCCAAAGCATTGCAAAAAGCGCAATACTTGGATTGAAGTACGTAATGGTACATGCCAACGACTTCAAACAGTTGCGCATCAAAATATGGTTTCCTATTACTGAAGTTTTGCCTTGATTTGTGCAAATTGATGAAGGTGTTTTGTTAAGAAGGCTTTTGACACTTCTATCAAGATTACGATATAAAGAAGCTGTTACAACATAACTATAAAAGATACAAGGAGGTCTGTGATCTTCCTGTAATGCACTGTTTGAAAGACAAAATAAACGATCTGTCTTTCGACCTATGTGTGAAGGAATATCATTGACCTTCTTGTATCAATTCGCAGCCGTTATTGCAACAGCCCTTTTTTGCAAGAAGAGACGGGCTGGCTGCACCCTACTTTTAATCGTATAGGGACATTGCGTCCTATACGATTAAAATCACTCCGCTAAGGATGCGCTTTCGCGCGTAAGGTATTTATCTGCCTGCGGTAGAACGCGCTTGTCGAGAGAGCTTGCCAAGGTAAACTCTTTGTTTGTTTACTGCAGCTCCATCTTTGCCAATTGGATACATCCCATGATTCCTTGATTATCATTTAGGGAGGCAGGCACAATATAATTGTCGATGTCGGCTAACCTAGCTGTTTTTACATATCCGTTTAGCAGGGTGATAACCTGGCTGCGGATTAGCGGGAAGAGCTGTTCCTGATGCATAACGCCGCCGCCGAGTACTATTTTGTGAGGGGATAGGGTTAAAATGTAGTTAACGATACCCTGTGCGAGGTAGTAAGCCTCCAATTCCCATACTTCTTTTCGGTCTGCTAAGGCGATCGCTTTTTGGTTCCAGCGCTTCTCAATGGAAGGTCCGGATGCCAAGCCCTCCATACAGTTTGGGTGATACGGGCATACTCCTTCAAAGTTGTCCTCCGGATGCCTACTGAGTAATACATGGCCTGCTTCCGGATGAAGCATCCCATGAAGCAGCTGTCCGTTCATATAGACACCTACGCCGACTCCGGTACCGACCGTGATATAGATCCCGGAGGGAACTCCCTTGATGCTTCCCCAAGTTGCTTCTCCCAAAGCGGCAGCATTTACATCGGTATCAAATCCAACCGGAACCTGAAGCTCCTTTTTGATCTCTCCTACGATATCATAGTCAACCCAGGCAAGCTTCGGAGTAGATGTGATATGTCCATAAGCTTTTGATGCTTTATCGAGATCTACCGGTCCGAAAGAACCGATTCCCAATGCTTCAATATTTTTATCCTTAAAATATTCAATAATTCTTGGCACTGTTATTTCCGGTGTCTCGGTTGGTATGGACGCGCGGTCAAGAATTTCTCCATTCTCATTTCCGACAGCTAATACCATTTTGGTTCCACCTGCTTCTAATGCTCCTAATAACATAATTTGCACCTAACCTTTCTAAGATGTTATACATAATCATAATTTATGGTAAAACGAATGCAGGATTCGTTTTGTTTGTTAAAATAGAAAAAACACCAATATAAAACAAACCATAGGACCATGTATTATTTTATACTAAACCCTCGGAAAAAGAAAGGGTTGAAATCCGATTTTTATATGCAATTCAATTAATTTCGATTAAAATATCCGAAACCGAATAAAAGTATGGACTTTTCACTGCTGTGCATTTGTGGTTATCGCTGATGTGTTTGATACAAATTGGTAAAAATGATGAAGATAATACATAAAGTAGATACTATAATCAATTGCTATTTTAGTAAAAGAATAGTATAAATAAAGTAACATGAAAATTTGTGTGTATAATATTGATACTATATTTGTTAAGGAGAAAAGATATGTTGAATCTATCACTAAACGGTACTTGGAAAATGAGGGAGCTAACCGATTGCCGACTCATTCCAGCGCAGGTCCCCGGCACGGTTATGTCCACTCTGCTGGCGAATGGGCTTACGGAGGATCCTTACTTCCGGGATAATGAATATAAAGCCAGAGAGTTGTTTCGTAAGGATTATGAATTCCTGAGAGAGTTCACCATTACGAAGGAATTTTATGAAAATGAGAAAATTGAATTAGTCTGCTACGGTCTTGATACACTGGCAGAGATCTATATCAATGATAAGCTGCTTGCGGGGACCAATAATATGCATCGGACGTGGAGACTGGATTGTAAGTCATTTTTACAGTCTGGGAAAAATCATATCAGAATTGTATTTGGTTCCTCCATTCAGTACATAGAAAATTATACGCCGGAAGAAGGTAAGGAGATTCATTATTCCGCCAGCGGTACAATGAAAGACAACCAGTATATAAGAAAAGCGCACTCCATGTTTGGATGGGACTGGGGCGTACAGCTTCCGGATGCAGGAATTTGGAGGGATATAGGGCTTACTGCTTTCTCAGACGCCAGACTGACGGATGTCGATATCATTCAGCATCATAACGAGGGAAATGTAAAACTGGAAATAGGTACAACCGTGGAGGCTTTAAAAGAGCGCTCATATCTTCTTACTTATGAATTGACTGCTCCGGATGGCAGTAAGAAATCGTATCAATACAATACGGACAGCGAGCACGCCGATTATTTGATCGAAGTAGATCATCCACAGCTATGGTGGCCGAACGGGTATGGAGAGCAGCCATTGTATCAGCTGAAGGTTCGCCTTTTCATGGATGGGCAGGAATGTGATTTGAAATGCTATCAGCTTGGTTTACGAACCTTAACGATAAGTCAGGAGAAAGACCAATGGGGATCCGAATTTGCCTTCAAGGTGAACGGGATTAAGATATTTGCAAAGGGTGCGGATTATATTCCGGAGGATGCGATCTATCCCTATATTACAAAGGAGCGGATCGCGTATCTGACCACTTCCTGTGTACGTGCCAACTTCAACTGTTTAAGAGTCTGGGGCGGAGGATATTACCCGAGCGACGATTTCTTTCAGATGTGTGATGAGACGGGGATTATTGTATGGCAGGATCTGATGTTTGCCTGCAATGTATATGAATTATCAAAGGAATTCGAAGAGAATATCATTGAAGAAGCAAAGGATAATGTCAGGAGAATCCGCCATCATGCCTGCTTAGGAATGTGGTGTGGTAACAATGAGAACGAAACTGCCTGGCTGCATTGGCTGGAGTTTCAAGGGCATTCCGAAAAACTGCGGGCGGATTATATTAAGCAATTTGAATATGTACTGCCAAGAGCGGTAGAAGAGGAAGACAATCGGACCTTTTACTGGCCGTCCTCTCCTTCCTCCGGCGGCTGCTTTGACAATCCGGATGATGTAAATCGGGGAGATGTACACTACTGGGCAGTATGGCATGGGTTAAAGCCTTTTGAAGATTATCGGAATTATTATTTCCGTTTCTGTTCCGAGTTTGGTTTTCAGTCCTTCCCATCGATCAAGACGGTCAAGTCATTTACCGAGGAAGAGGATCGGAATATTTTCTCAAGGGTGATGGAAAGCCATCAAAAGAATAACGCAGCAAATGGTAAGATCCTTTACTATCTGTCAGAAAATTTCCTGTATCCGAATGGTTTTGAGAACCTTCTATATGTATCCCAGATTCTACAGGGAATTGCGATCAAATTCGGTGTAGAGCACTGGAGAAGGAATCGCGGCAGATGTATGGGAGCCCTTTACTGGCAGCTAAATGATAACTGGCCGGTAGCATCCTGGGCAAGCATTGATTACTATGGCCGCTGGAAAGCGCTGCATTATATGGCGAAGAACTTCTATGCGCCGATTGCCGGAAGTTTAGCCAGAACCGGCAAGGTAATAGAAGCACATATTCAGAATGAAACCAGAAAGGCTTCAAAATGCAATGCGGTAATTGCATTAAGAACCATGGACCTTACCATCCTTCAACAAGATTCCTATACGATCACAATTCCTGCACTTGCTGCCGGGAAGGTTTCCGCAAAGGACTATACCAGCATGATTACGGGGCGTGAGGATAGCGTATTTGTAGAAGCGGTGTTCACTGATGAGACGGGAAGGCAAAGTATCGAGGTAGAATTCTTTCAGCCGTATAAGTATTTGAAGCTGGAGCAGCCGGAGATTTCCTATGAGGTCAAAGAGGAAGAGGACAGGTATCTTATTTCCCTCACTGCCGAGAAATTGGCATGCTTTGTGGAATTGGATTTTGCGGAAAGTGACGCTATCTTTAGCGATAACTATTTTGCCCTTACTGGGAAAGAACCGAAGGTAGTCGAGCTTCTTAAAGCAGATATCCGCGGGGAAGAGATAACGAGTGCGAAGGAGCTGGCAGATAAGCTGATCGTTCGCAGCCTGCGGGATAGCTACGAGTAGAATTTAAAGATAAATAATCTTCATCAATTTGCATAAATCAAGGTAAACTTAAAGTAATAGGAAATAATATTTTAATGCGCAACTGTTTGAAGTCGTTGGTACTTAGATCACGTATTTTGTGGTCTTACGTACCATTACGTACTTCAATCCAAGTACTGCGTTTTATGCAGTGCTTTGGGAATAACGTGTTGCGCATGAAATATTATTTCCTATTACTTGTCAATGCATAAAATATGCAAATTGATGAAATTGGCTTTTGAGACTTATATTATCAATTAATTATCCAATAATTTTTTCAGCTCATCCATAAAGGTATTCACATCTTTAAATTCACGGTATACCGATGCAAATCTTACATAGGCTACGGGATCCAGATTCTTTAATTTGTCCATCACGATTTCACCGATAATATAGCTTGGGATTTCTTTCTCCTCCCGATTAAAAATCATGGTTTCGATCTCATCTACAATCTTTGTAATCTGATCTACAGAAATAGGCCTTTTGTGGCAGGAACGAAAGACACCGGATTCTATCTTAGCCCGGTCATATGGTTCCCGGTTGTTGTCCTTTTTGATAACGACTAGCGGAATGGTTTCCACTTTTTCATAGGTGGTAAATCTCCTTTTACAATCGTCACATTGCCGCCTTCTTCGAATGGAATTATTATCGTCAGCGGGCCTAGAATCAATAACTCTGGTATTATCATTGCCGCAAAATGGACACTTCATAATAAAAATCCTCCTAATCTGTATGACCATATATCATATATTGTTTATCATCTTGATTATATTGAAGTTTTCGGGAATGGTCAAGGTTAAATTACAAAATATACGAAAAATTCCAATAATCTGTCAAATGCATTTCACCAAACATTTCTCGACATCCACGTCGACCAGAATAATATCTACGCCGATTTGCTTAATATCACAGCTCTTTATCACATATTCGTGGTCTCTGCCCAGAATACCCCATATTTTACACGGGCCAGGCACTATGATATGCGTAATACACCCGCTATGAATATCAAATTCAACGTCTATAACATAACCAAGCCGAACGCAGTCCCTGCAATTTATGACTTCCTTTTCCCTAAGTTCGCAAATGCGCATAGAATCACCCTAATCATCTTATATCTTGATTTATTATATGCATCAGGAGAGGATAATGTCTCAGAACATTTAAAAATCATAGGAGAGCCATAATAGGATCTTCGATGTTTATAGTTTTTATATGACGTAGGATACTCTGTCAGAAATTAATAATTTGAAAAAAACATGGATTTCGATTCACCCTCTCAATCCATGTTTTTAGCCTGGCGCTATCATAAATGCCGGAAATGTATTTTCATATATCGTAACGTTTCCTATCGATTTCTTTCCTTTGAAATACAAAGGCTTCTTCCGATCTAATCCGAAAGAGATGCAACTTTATTTTCAATCTCCTCCAGCTGTTCTTTGGAAGGAATGTATTTCACCTTAATGGGATCAAGAAGGATGTCCACACCGATCGCAAGGAGCTCTTTATTTACGATATCAATACTTTGACCGCTCCAGCCGTAGGAACCAAACGCAAATCCCTTCTTTCCTTTCGGCGCAAGACCCTTCATATAGGTTAAGAGTGCTCCGGTTCGGGGCGTGATCTGGTTATCCAGGGTAGGACACCCTACCGCAACGTACCGTGCCGTTACCATCTCGGTCATGATGTCGGACAGGTCACATACGCTCAAATCATAGAGCAGAACCTTGCTTCCCCGCCGGTCAAAGCCTTCAGCTGCCCGGCGTGCCATCTTTTCCGTGGAATGCCACATGGTATCGTAGATGACCAGGGCAGTATTCTCGGTTTCCTCCCCAGAAAACTGCTTGTATTTTTTTACAATATCCCTCCAATGACTTCTCCAGAGGATGCCGTGGCTGGGAGCAATGATTTCAATATCCAGGCCTTCTACCGCAGCAACAGCCTTTTTAACCTGGGTACCAAAAGGCATCAGGATATTCGCATAATATCCCTGCGCGTCGTAGAGGGCAGCGGGCAGATCAATTTCATCATCAAAAATATGATTGGAAGTATAATGTTGACCAAAAGCATCGTTGGAGAAAAGAATTTTCTCCTCCGGGCAGTAGGTAAGCATGTTATCCGGCCAGTGCAGCATCGGCGTGCCGAGGAAGGTCAGGGTTCGTTTTCCTAAGGAAATGGTATCCCCGGCTTTTACTTCATGATAAGGAAAGTCTGCACCGTAGTGGGCGGTCAGACCCTTGATCCCGTTCGGAGAAGAAGTAATCAGCTCGGCATTTTTCGCAGCATTCATTACCGCAGGAATGGAGCCGGAGTGGTCCATTTCTACATGATTTGAAATAACATAGTCAATCTCTGCCGGATCTACAATGGCAGAGATGCGTTCCAGAAGTTCCTCTGCAAAGGGTGCCTTAACCGTATCGATTAAAGCGATTTTCTCATCCATAATCAGGTAAGCGTTATACGTTGTACCTTTATGAATCGGGTAACCATGAAAACTTCTGAGGTTCCAGTCAACGACACCTACGGAATAGATACCGGGTTTTACAACTTTTTTATTCATAGGAATAATTCCTCCTTTACCTATGGACCCTACCAGCAAATACGAAATATCGAAGGCTTCGTATTTGCCGGAGCATCCTACAATACTTTAATTTTACAAAATTCCAATCCTTTCTATGATTCCGTAAGAATTAACCATATTGTATAATTCACAAAACACTTTGTCAAATAGTATATGTACTTATCCGTTTTTCAATAAACAGGAGAATATTTATACGATAAAAGAGCAAAAAGCCGCAGAAATATGGTATTTAGATAAATAAGGAAGCTGTGTTTTACGCATCCTAACTAGGATCTATCGAGTGAATCCATATCGTTAGGAGTTGATTTTATGAAAGACGGTAGAACCGAACATAGAAGCTTCTGTAGCGAAGAACGTTATCTCACCCGCCTGCTGGCGGAGCATGGGATGCCGGTCCTCCTTCATATAAAGCCTGCGAGTACAATTATGGCGTATAAAAAACAGATGGGGGATTCATCCGTATTTACTAGCGGTCTGCAAAAAATTGCCGAAGAATTTGATTGCAGGATATCGGTGTTATATGAAAATAATGCCCTGCTATTTCTGATGCTATACCAGCCTGAAAAGCTGCGGACTACGCTGAAGCTCGATAAAAATAGGCAGTTTCTTTGTAAGTATGGATACCAAATTTGGCAGGATAGTATTGATGCCTGCATTTATACCCTTTCCGGGCGGTACCGAAGGTATAAGGAGCAGGGGGAAGGCTTTCCTCATGAAATCGGAATTCTCTTAGGGTACCCCATCGAGGATGTAGAAGGATTTATTAAAAACAAGGGGGAAAATTATCTTTTTCGGGGCTGTTGGAAGGTCTATGGAAATGTAGAACAGGCGAAGAAGATGTTCGAACAGATTCGGTTTGCAAGAGAGATTGGAAAAAAAATCTTGTCATAATTGCCAGCCTTTGCTATACTACCCTTAAGCAAATGATTCCTTCCTGAAAAGAGAGACCGGGAAGGAGTATAATCTATGTTCAGTAAAGCATACAGCGCGGCAATTCATGGCATTGACGGGTTGATCGTGTCTGTGGAAGCGGATGTCAGTGATGGACTCCCGATATTTGATATGGTGGGTTTCCTTGGCTCCGAGGTGAAGGAGGCAAGGGAACGGGTGAAGATCGCTTTAAAGAATTCCGGCTTTCGGCTCCCGGCAAAACGAATTACGGTGAATCTGTCTCCGGCAGATATCCGTAAGGAAGGGACTGCCTTTGATCTGCCCGTGGCGATTGCTATTCTTACCGCTCTTGGCTATCTACCGGAGGAGAATCTGAAAGATGTCTTGATTATCGGTGAACTCAGTTTAAACGGATCTATACGGAAGGTGAACGGTGTCCTGCCGCTTGTGTATTCCGCACAGCAGCAGGGCTTTACAAAGTGCATCGTTCCAAAGGAAAATGCGAAAGAAGGAGCCGTCGTTGGAAAGATAGAAACCTATGGGGTATCCACGCTTCTTGAGGCGGTTGCGTTACTTCGGGGGGAGCATGCTGCGGCGCCCGAATATGTCGATGTGGATGCATTGTTTCAAAATAATAAGCAGGAGGAATCCATCGATTTTATGGATGTGGCAGGACAGAAAGCAGCAAAACGGGCGATCGAAATTGCCGTTTCCGGAATGCATAATATCCTGATGATCGGACCGCCCGGCTCCGGGAAAACAATGCTTGCACGAAGGATACCAACGATTATGCCGGAGCTTTCCTTTGAGGAAAGTATGGAGATTTCCAAGATCTATAGTATCGCCGGCTTGCTGGATCAACAGGGATTAATCCTAAAACGTCCGTTTCGTTCCCCGCATCATACCATCACTACCTCTGCCCTGGTCGGCGGCGGACATACGCCAAGACCGGGGGAGATCAGTCTTGCCCACCAGGGTGTCTTATTTCTTGATGAACTCCCGGAATTTCAAATGAATACGATTGAAGTACTTCGGCAGCCCTTAGAGGATAAGGTGGTAACCATCGCAAGATTGCAGGCAACCTACCGCTATCCTGCAGGGTTTATGGTGGTTGCAGCGATGAATCCTTGTAATTGCGGATATTATCCGGACCGCAATAAATGCAGCTGCTCCGTTAATCAGGTGAAACGGTATCTTAGCCGGATCTCGCAGCCGCTTTTAGACCGTTTTGATATCTGTATCGAGACATTGCAGATGAATTATAAGGAATTGGAAGCAAAGACGCAGGAAGAAACCTCCGAAGAGATACGAAAGAGAGTAAGTATTGCCAGGGATATGCAGCTAAGACGATACCAAGGTCAAAATATCTATTTTAATTCCCAATTGACACCCCGGACAATTAAAAAATTCTGTAAGCTTAATCCGAAGGACCGGCAGCTTTTGGAGCAGGCATTTATCAAAATGAATCTAAGCGCGAGAGCCTATCACCGAATACTAAAGGTGGCAAGAACGATTGCGGATCTGGATCAGAGCGAAAAGATTAAGAGCAGGCATATCAGCGAGGCAATCTGCTATCGGAGTCTGGATCAAAAATATTGGGGTGAATAGGCTAATATGCCAGAAATTATGCGGATCATTGGAAGAATATCAAAAGACGTGGGCGTTTAAGGAAAGGTAGGGTATCAAATGATAAATGAGGAATATAATTATTGGTTAAGTAATATCGACGGAATCGGTCCCAGGAAAATAGAGCTATTACGGAATACATTCGGTAGCGCGAAGGAAGTGTTTCATGCATCAAGGAAGGAACTGATAAAAAGAATCGAGAAGACAAAAAGGGAGGAACCGATTCGATTTTTTAATTCGGATATAGAACGAGTAGTAAACAGCAGGGACGAGGAGAAAATTCATCGGGACTTTAGCAGGCTGAAGGAGCAGGGGATTCAATTTGTCACAAAGGAGGACAAAGAGTACCCGGAGAGATTACGACCCGTTGATAATGCACCGTTTGCATTGTATATAAAAGGAAAGCTGCCGGATAATCAGCAAAAGGCGATTGCAATCGTCGGAGCGAGAGAGTGTACGCCGTACGGAATGGAGATTACCAGGTATCTGGCAGGAGCTCTTGCCAGAGAAGGCGTTGTCATCCTGAGCGGAATGGCAAGAGGAATTGATTCCTATGCACACATCGGGGCTTTGAAGGCAGGCGGAATTACCTGCGCAGTTCTGGGATGCGGAATTGATATCTGCTATCCGAGGGAGAATGATAGGCTTTACCTGGAGATACAAAAGGACGGAGCGGTTCTGTCCGAATATGCGCCTGGAATTCAGCCGCTTGCTGGTAATTTCCCAATGCGGAACCGGATTATCAGTGGTCTTAGTGACGGAATCCTCGTGATTGAGGCAAAGGAAAGAAGCGGCTCGTTAATCACCGTCGATATGGGATTGGAGCAGGGAAAGGAGATCTATGCACTGCCGGGGAGAATCACCGATTCACTGAGTGTGGGATGCAATAATTTGATTAAAATGGGTGCTAAACCGATTACCTCAGCAAAGGATATTCTGGAGGATTTGTTTGCCAATTATAAGGTTACTCCTATATCTGGAAATATGAATTCCCTGCCGTCCTGGTTGCAGCCGGAGGAACAGCTGGTCTGTCAATGCCTTGGAATGGAACCGCTGCACCTTGAAGTCCTGTGCGGGAAGACCGGTCTGCCGGTCAATCAATTAATGGAAATATTATTGAAGCTGGAACTACAGGGTATGATACGGCAGCCGATGAAGAATTATTATGTGCTGGACAAAACAAATTAGTCTGCGGAAAAATCAGTTATCAACAGACTTAAGATGCAGCAGCCCATGTTATGAATTTTCATATGATAAACAGTATAAAATTAAAAATTTGATTTTTCTCTTGTCAAAATATAAAATATTGAATACAATAACATCCGTTCACTTTTTATGCTAAAGTAAAACCAAGCTGCATATAAATTGTTTCAAGAAGGGAATTCTAATTCATACCCTTATCCGGTAATTCGCTAAATATGAAACAATAACCAAATAATGGTTTGCGAATCTACGAAATTGCAGGCAAAAAATGGTACAATTGAAAAAAATCTATAAATTACTTGAAACAAAAGATAAAATAGTGTATGCTAGTTTAAGTTTTATAGCCAATTATAGTAAAATTATTATGTATTGCTCAAGTTGTATTAAAATTTCAATTTGACATAAAGAATGAAATGAGGGAAGTAGCAGTATGCCAAGATATCTTGTAATTGTAGAATCTCCGGCAAAAGCCAAGACGATTAAAAAATTTTTAGGTAGCAATTATGAAGTAGTAGCATCTAATGGGCATGTAAGGGATCTGCCGAAGAGCCAGTTAGGGATCGATATAGAACATGACTTTGAACCAAAGTATATTACGATAAGAGGAAAGGGCGACTTACTTGCAAAGCTTCGTAAGGAAGCAAAAAAAGCAGATAAGGTTTTCCTCGCAACGGACCCGGACCGTGAAGGAGAAGCAATTTCATGGCATTTATATAACTCCTTAAAGCTAGAGGATAAGCCATCCAGCAGAATTACCTTTAATGAAATTACGAAGAATGCCGTAAAATCTTCAATAAAACAGGCAAGAAAAATCGATATGGATCTTGTGGATGCACAGCAGGCAAGAAGAATACTAGACCGTATGGTTGGATATATGATCAGTCCCCTTCTATGGGAGAAAATCAAACGGGGACTCAGTGCCGGCAGGGTACAGTCCGTTGCACTGCGAATCATCTGTGACCGGGAGGAGGAGATTAACTCCTTCGTACCGGAGGAATACTGGAATCTGGAAGCCGAATTCCAAAACAATGGGAAAAAGAAACCTCTCGTTGCAAAGCTTGGAAGCTCCAAAAGGGTGATTCGAAGCGAGGCGGAAATGAATGAAATTCTTGCGAAGCTAAAGGATGCAGAATTTATTGTAGATGAGATTAAGAAAAGTGAGCGAATCCGTAAAGCACCGTTGCCGTTTACGACGAGTACGCTACAGCAAGAGGCTGCAAAGGCTTTAAATTTCTCAACGAAGAAGACGATGCAGCTGGCGCAGCAGCTCTATGAGGGTGTTGATGTAAAAGGTCATGGCACCATAGGTTTGATTACCTATCTGCGTACCGATTCGGTCCGTATCAGTGATGAGGCAGACCGTGCAGCCAAGGGATTTATCCAGGAGAGTTATGGCGAAGAATTCGTTGCAAAGGCAGAAAATCAGGGACGTACCGGTAAGAAGATTCAGGACGCACATGAGGCGATCCGCCCGACCTATGTGGAGCTTACCCCTGCAACGGTGAAGGAATCGCTGGGAAGAGATCAGTACCGTCTGTATCAATTGATTTGGAAGCGGTTTACGGCAAGCAGAATGCAGCCTGCGGTATATGAAACCACTTCACTGAAAATTAAAGCAAAGGAATTTAAGTTCGTAACCTCAACTTCGAATCTGGTTTTTGAAGGATTTATGAAGGTATACACTCCGGAGGAAGAGCAGGAGGAGAACGGGGTAGCATTTGAATCCTTAAAGGAAGGCGATAAGCTTAGCCTGTTAGAATTGAATAAGAGCCAGCATTTTACGCAGCCGCCGGCCCATTATACCGAAGCTTCCTTAGTGAAGACCTTAGAAGAGCTGGGAATCGGAAGACCAAGTACCTATTCTCCGACGATCACGACGATTCTTGCGCGAAGATATGTAATAAAGGAAAACAAGAACCTCTATGTTACGGAGCTTGGTGAGGCGGTAAATAATGTTATGAAGTGCGCATTCCCAAGTATCGTGGACGTGAATTTTACCGCGAATTTGGAATCTTTATTAGACTGCGTGGAAGATGGCACGGTCTACTGGAAAACTGTGATTCGGAATTTCTTCCCGGATTTAAATGAAGCAGTCAGCAATGCGCATACGGAGCTGGAGAAAATAGAGATCGCGGATGAGGTTACCGAGGAAATATGTGAGCTTTGCGGCCGTAATATGGTAATTAAGTACGGCCCGCATGGAAAATTTCTTGCTTGTCCGGGATTCCCGGATTGTAAGAATACCAAGCCGTATCTGGAGAAGATCGGAGTATCCTGTCCGGTTTGCGGAAGCGATGTGGTGATCCGCAAAACGAAGAAGGGCAGAAGATATTATGGATGTATCAATAATCCGGAGTGTGAATTTATGACCTGGCAGAAGCCGTCCAACACCCGTTGTGAAAAATGTGGCGGTTATATGGTAGAGAAGGGAAGCAAATTAGTCTGTGACGATAAAAGCTGCGGACATGTAATAACTTTGGATAAATGAATGAAACTTCGCAGTTTCAGTAAATAATACTAAAAATCCGTAAAAATGGTTATAAATAACCTTATAGTAGAGCAATTTTGAAATTGACAGGACAGACATAGAAGACAGAAAACAGCCGCAGATAGGAATAAAAACGTAAGTTTAATAAATTAGAACATCTACGGAGTTTTCTGCTGCATATTTTCGATAATAGGATAAATTGGACATAAATACGATGAAATTAATTGAAAATGTGTGTCAAAACAAAGAAAAAGCTATTGTTTTTAAAAATAATATATGATAAAATTAAAAAAACAAACAATTGGGAAATTCCATATAATCTATGCAATTATGGAAGGAATGGAGCATATTTGAACCCTGGGGAGGTTAAAAGAAGCTGGGAGGAGCCGTTTATGAGTGTACAATTATTGGATAAAACAAGAAAAATTAATAACCTGTTGCATAACAACAACTCGCATAAGGTAGTTTTTAATGATATTTGCGAAGTCTTGAATGAGATATTAGAATCAAATGTCTTAGTCATCAGCCGTAAAGGAAAGGTACTGGGGATCAAGAATCGAGACGATATTGTTGAAATCAAAGAATTAATAAAGGATGTCGTAGGAAGGCATATTGACAGTTTATTAAATGAACGGCTCTTGAACATTTTGTCTACAAAGGAAAATGTTAATCTAAGAACCCTTGGCTTTGAATTTGATGAAGTGGATTCCTATAAAGCACTGATTACGCCGATCGATATTGCCGGTGAGCGCCTGGGAACACTGTTTATCTATAAAACAGAGGAGCAATACACCATTGATGATATTATATTAAGTGAATATGGCACAACGGTGGTTGGTCTCGAAATGATGCGTTCGGTCAATGAAGAAAATGCAGAGGAAAATAGGAAGGTTCAAATCGTAAGATCGGCAATCAATACCTTATCCTTCTCGGAATTAGAAGCAATCACGCATATTTTTGAAGAATTGAAGGGAACGGAAGGAATTCTGGTAGCCAGTAAGATCGCAGATCGTGTGGGAATTACCAGGTCGGTTATAGTAAATGCGCTTCGTAAATTCGAAAGTGCAGGAGTCATTGAGTCCCGGTCGTCCGGAATGAAAGGTACCTATATTAAGGTCCTGAATGATGTGGTTTTTGATGAATTGAAGAATTTAAAAAATAAAAATTAGATCAATGGGGATTTATGAGAACTGACTCGTAAGTCCCTGTTTTTTTAGAAGCAGATGGATTTACCAAATTATTCTATCAATTTGTATCGTTTTTTAATCAATTTTTATAGGTAGAAAGCCCCTTTCCGGCAATGCGTTTTTTGACGAAAGTTGGCTTTCGTTGGTTTATGATGGTTTAAAAATACATAAAAATGAAATATTGTACATAAAATAGAATTCCAATTAATTACATATGTATGCAAAAACAGTTAAATAATAACATTTAATTTCCATAAAATACAAAGTAATACGATAAATTAATACAAGGTATGGTATTATTCTACTATTTTTACAAATATATCTTGTGTTTTTTAAATATTTATTTATAATTATTAATAAAAGAAAGGAGTGCGGAAATGATAGGTTCTAATGCATTTAATTATATCAATGTTCTAAATAAAGCTGCGGATGCAAGCTGGGTAAGAAATGAAGTAATTTCAAATAATATTGCGAATGTTGATACACCTGGATATAAACGCAAAGATGTACAGTTTGAGTCATACTTAAGATCTGCATTACTGGGGGATAATTCCTTGGAAAAAAGGGTTTCCGATGCTCATCTGGATTCTCTTAATCCTTCGATTTATACCGATAATATAAGTCTCAGCTATCGCTTGGATGGAAATAATGTCAATATTGACACGGAGTCAGCGAACTTAGCGCAGAATCAAGTTCGGTATTACTCTTTGATTGATTCTATGTCACAGGAATTTGGTCGGCTGAAAACCGTACTTCAGGCAAAGTAATAGCGGCATTTGTATTTTGATGCAGCAGTAGACAAACATTTATAAGAATGTATACAAAGAATAGCAAAAGCAGCTATTCTTTAAAATTAGTGTGGAAGCTTTAAAAAACAGTGTGGAAAAAGTGAAGGGGGATTAATCATGTCAGCTATGGACGGGATGAATATCAGCGCCAGCGCTATGACTGCGCAGCGGCTGAGAATGGATATTATTTCACAAAATATTGCCAACGTGAATACAACCCGTGATGAATTTGGCAATGTATACAAGCGTAAATCAGTAGTTTTTGCAGAAAAGGATGTGACACCCTTCGGAGATGTCCTGATGAGAACGGCAGGAACTGTCGGTAATGGAGTAAAGGTAACGCAGATCGTGGAGGATAACAAATCAGCGATGCGTAAAGTTTACGATCCTTCCCATCCCGATGCGGATGAAGAGGGATATGTAACTTACCCGAATGTAAATACCGTGCAGGAAATGACGGATCTGATTGATGCAACTCGTTCCTATGAAGCGAATGTTACAGCATTTAATGCGACAAAGAACATGGCTTTAAAAGGATTGGAGATTGGGAAATAATTTGGAGGGCTAAACTATGATTAACGCAGTAAATGGTTTAACCGAATTCAGTAAGTATGCAACGGGTTCGGTTTCGACTGCAGAACAAAACCGTAACGCTACATTTGAAAGCGTGTTTCAATCAGCGGTTAATTTAATAAATGAAACAAATAACTATACCAATGCCGCAGAAGAAGCCGAAATGGCTTATGCTCTTGGACTTAATCGTAATACCCATGACCTGCAGATCGCGCAGTGGAAAGCGAATGTATCGCTTCAATATACCGTCGCTGTTCGGAATCAGGTGATTGAAGCGTACAAAGAGATTATGAACTTACAGTTCTAATCGAAAGAAGGGTAAATATGAATAGGGGAGCATGCGGCAATGATCGAAAGATTAAAACAAATACCTAAGCAATTATTAGATTTTTGGAATAAATATTCAAGCAAGCAAAAGACGATTATAATCAGCACGGTCAGTGTGATTGTTTTGGCATTTGCTATCTTGATCTATCTTATGAACCGTACGGAGTATGAGGTGCTGACCATATGTGAGTCACCGAAGGATGCCAGTACGGTCGTAGATTTATTGGAGAAAGAGGAAATTAAGTATAAGCTTGGTCAGGATAATGTTACGATATCCGTTGATCGAAGCAGATATTCGGATTCCGTCTTATTGCTTGCCAGTAATGATGTACCATCGACAGGGCTGTCCCTGGATGAATTACTAAATAACAGCTTAAGTACGACGAATAGTGATCGTACCCTTAAGCTTAATCTTTATATGCAAAACCAGTTGCGAAATTATCTGATGAAAATGGAAGGCGTTAAGGATGCGCAGGTGTATTACATACCCGTGGAAAGCGGCAATTCGATCCTGAAGGAAGCGCAGGAGACCAGTGCCAGCGTTCTGTTAACGGTAGATGATGATTTTGAAATCGGGACGGCGCAGACGATCGCAGAAGTCGTGGCTTCTGTTATCGGAAATGAAACAACGGATAAGATCAAGGTAGCAGATCAGAATGGTACCTTACTTTTTGGTGCTGGGAAAGACCTGTACTCCGGAAGTGCGGTTTCAAATGAGGATTTTAAAGAACGTCTACGGAACACCTTTATCAATAATCTCTATATGGGATTACTAAAGAGCGGTTACGACGATGCGGAGATTATGCCGAACCTGGTTTTCAATATGGATAAGATCAGTGAGCTGTATACGGAATACCTGCCGGCGGAAGGTCAGGATCAGGGCGTTTATGGAAAAAGCTATACGTATAATTCGGAAAATGCAGGCTCTTCCAGCGGTGGAATACCCGGAACAAGCTCTAACGATGAAACGGATTATATGATGGAGGATCCGGCATCCTCGAGCGGATCGGTTAAAATTGAAGAGATGGATTATCTCCCGAATGAGAGAGTAACCAATACGGAATATGAGGTTGGCGCAGTACTTCCGGAGGAATCCTCGATTAGTATTGTTCTTCGCAAGCTGATTACCTATAAAGAAGAGGATATGAAGCTACAGGGTCTGCTGGAGGACACTTCCTTTGAAGAATATGCTTTGGAACATAAGGAAAGTCAGAAGGTAGACCCGGATCCAGATATTATTACCATGATATCGTTGGCAACCGGAATTGCGGAAGAGAACATTCAGGTTATGGCATATGAACAGCCGGTGTTCCTGCCAAAGACCGAAGTGGCACGAAGCTGGACCGATTATGCTTCGATCGTATTAGCCGTATTGATTGTAGCTCTCCTTGCTTTTGTCGTATTCAAGGGCGTTATGCCGGTGAAGGTTACCGAAATGGAACCGGAGCTGTCGGTTGAGCAACTACTGGCTACGACGAAGGAAAATCAATCCATTGATGACATTGAATTTAACGAGGTATCGGAAACCCGTAAGATTATTGAGAAGTTTGTTGATGAAAAACCGGAAGCCGTTGCTCAGTTACTGCGCAACTGGCTAAACGAAGATTGGGAGTAGGGGGGATGTGTTGTGTCGAAACAGAATAGTGAAATTACCGGTGTGCAAAAAGCAGCGATCCTTTTAATCTCCTTAGGACCGGAACGTTCGGCAAGTATTTTTAAGCATTTGAAAGAGGAAGAAATCGAGACTCTAACCTTAGAGATTGCCAATACCCGAAGCGTATCACCTGCGACGAAGGATCAGGTCATGGATGAGTTCTATGAAGTCTGCCTCGCGCAGCAGTATATTGCAGAAGGCGGTATCTCCTATGCGAAAGAGCTGCTGGAGAAAGCGCTTGGTGTGGAGAAGGCAAGAGATGTTATCGGCAAGCTGACCGCATCCTTACAGGTTCGGCCGTTTGAGTTTGTACGTAAGACCGATGCATCCCAACTGCTGAACTTTATTCAGGACGAGCATCCGCAGACGATTGCACTTATTTTATCCTATCTTTCTTCGGGACAGGCCTCCACAATCATTTCCTCTCTGGCACCGGATAAGCAGGCGGATGTTGCAAAACGTATTGCACAGATGGACCGTACCTCACCGGATGTGATTAAGGAAGTAGAGAAGGTGCTGGAGCGTAAGCTGGCATCCTTAGTAAATCAGGATTATACGATTGTCGGCGGTGTCGATTCAATTGTAGATATCTTAAATACGGTTGACCGCGGTACCGAGAAGCATATTATGGAGACCTTAGAGATCGAGGATCCGGAGCTTGCAGATGAGATTCGTCGTAAGATGTTCGTATTTGAAGATATCTTAAGCCTGGATGATAAGTCGATCCAGAGAGTTCTTAGAGAAGTGGATAACAATGAATTGGCTGTTGCACTTAAGGGTGCCAATGAAGATGTTCAGACTGTTATCTTCAACAACCTGTCCAAGCGCCTTGCTTCTATGATCCGGGAGGATATGGAATACATGGGTCCGGTTCGTTTGAAGGATGTTGAGGAGGCACAGCAGAAGATCGTTAATATCATACGTAAGCTGGAGGATTCTGCTGAGATTATCATTTCCAGAGGCGGAGGTGACGAGATCGTTGTCTAATGTGATTAAGTCCTATACCGTTTGCTATGATAAAAATTTAACAAAGACGATTGACAGTCATCAGACCTGGAAAGAAAAAGAAGTGCTGGCAAAGCAAAGTATTCCGGTTGCTGCCGATCGAACGGAAGGGTTTGTATCGGGGCTGGATGCGCTTCAGGTAAAGGAGCTTCCCTCCAAGGAGGAGAAAAAGGAAAATGCCGATCAGATCCTTGAGAAGGCAAAGAAAGAGGCAGAGCAGATTCGCAACCAGGCAAAGCAGGAAGCGTTGGACACACAGAAGGAAATCTATGAAGAGGCAAGAAAAAAGGGCTATGAGGATGGCACTGCTTCCGGAATGCAGGAACTACAGAAGAAAACAGAAGCCCTGGACAATAAGCTTGCGCAGCTTCAGAAAGATTATGAAGACATGGTAAAGGAATTGGAACCGCAGATTGCTGAGATTATAGCGGAATTGGTAGAAAACGTTACCGGCATTTTTGTAGAAGACAGAAAAGATGTCATCGTATATCTGGTGGAAAAGGCTTTGAAGAATCAGGAAAAATGCAATGACTTTACGATTCGGGTAGCGAAAGAGGACTATGACCTTGTCAGCCGGAATAAGGACTTATTACTTGCCTCGATCGGCAGGGAGATCCAGTTAAGAATTACGGAGGATGCGGCTTTGATAAAAAACGAGTGTTTCATTGAAACCGATCTTAGCGTGATTAATTGCAGCCTCGATGAGCAGATGGCAAACCTGATCAAGGATATCAGACTGCTTGGAGGAGCTGCGCTGCATCCATAAAACTTGTTTATGCGTATTGTCTCGTAAACGAGCCAGCAAAGGAAGCGCAAAAATGGGGTGAACTATGATTTCAATTAACTTAGAGAAATACAGTCAATTACGGAATAAAAGCTATGAGAAAGAATACGGCAGGGTCGTGAAAATGGTAGGTCTGACACTGGAGGCATCGGGGACGGCCGCGAATTTGAATGATATCTGCTATATCACCGGGGATGATTCGGAGGATAAAAAAATTGCGGAAGTGATCGGATTTCGGGAAAATCGTTTGCTGCTCATGCCTTATAGTGATATGACGGGAATCGGTATCGGAAGTGTTGTTGAAAATTCAGGAACCTCCTTTAAGGTACCGGTCGGCGAGGAGCTGCTTGGCAAAACACTTGATGGACTGGGGAATCCCTTGGATGAGACAAAGATGAGCTGCGGCGGGTATTACCCCGCAGAAGCGGCGCCTCCGGACCCCTTAAAGAGAAAGATTATAGACGAAGTATTACCCCTTGGGGTAAAAGCGGTGGACGGCTTATTGACCGTCGGAAAAGGGCAGAGAATTGGCATTTTCGCCGGAAGCGGTGTCGGTAAGAGTACCCTTCTCGGTATGTTTGCAAGGAATACGAAAGCAGATATTAATGTGATCGCCTTAATCGGCGAGCGTGGCAGAGAGGTACGGGAATTTATTGAACGTGATCTGGGAGAAGAAGGTATGAAGCGGTCAGTTCTGGTGGTCGCAACCTCGGATCGTCCGGCGCTGATCCGTAAGAAAGCTGCAAAAACAGC
>SVEA01000138.1 GCA_015057615.1 Lachnospiraceae bacterium
GCAACACGCAGTTCCGCAAAGCACTGCATAAAACGCAGTACTTGGATTGAAGTACGTAGTGGTACATAAGACCACAAAATACGTGGTCTAAGTGCCAACGACTTCAAACAGTTGCGAACTAAAATATTGTTTCCTATTACATAAGTTTTACCTTGATTTATGCAAATTGATGAAGATGATTTGTTAAGAAGGCTTTTGTCGGGTGAATCATAGAATAGAAATTAAAACAAGGAGGAAAATCTTCCGGTCAGGAAGAGGAATGCAATATGAAAAAGGTTATCACTTATGGTACTTACGATCTACTGCATGTTGGACATATTAATTTATTAAGAAGGGCAAGAGAATTAGGAGATTACCTTTTGGTAGTACTGTCCTCGGATGAATTTAATGCAATTAAACATAAAACCGCATACCACAGCTATGAGGATCGGAAAATTATTTTGGAATCTGTCCGCTACGTAGACAAAGTGATTCCGGAATATACCTGGGATCAGAAGATCAAAGATGTTGTCGATAATGATATTGATATCTTTGTTATGGGAGATGATTGGAAGGGACAGTTCGACTTCCTCAAGGAGTATTGCGAAGTGATCTATCTTCCGAGGACGGAAGGAATCTCTACAACGAAGATAAAAGAGGATCTACAGCTGGGCATGCAGAACGAATAATAGCCTTAGATATCTATGGAAAGAAATTTTATAAAAATGTTTATCACGACCGGAAAAGGGGGAGCTTTACTTAATTCAGGGATCCTTTTTCCGGTTTGGCATATCTTAAGAAAGTTAAGGCTTCCATAAAATGTTACGGTGGAAATATATATATAAGATACAGAGTATCGATTGCCATAAGGTTATGTGGCAAAAAGTCATGCGGAAGATTACTATGTGTGATTAAAACGGAGATTTGTAAAGCTGTGGCAGAGAACAAGGAGTAAGGTGTAGAAAGATAGGAAAGGATGCCGGGTAAACTCATGAAGATTATTAAAAATTGCATCAAAGCAGTTGTATTGCTGTGGTATCGAGCCTGCATAAGAATTTTTCCGGTACGGCAGGATGTTATCTTATTTGAAAGCAACCTAGGAAGAAATTATACTGGGAATCCAAGAGCAATTTATGAGAAAATGGTACGGCAGGGGCTGGATAAAAAATACCGCTGCTATTTTATCCTGGAGGATAGGAATACGGTTCTTCCCGGAGCGGCAAAGAAGGTAAAACGAACACGGCTTCGGTATTTCTTCCTGTTTGCAGTCGCCGGTATCTGGGTATCTGATTCCAGACTGCCAATGTATATAAGAAAGCGCCCGAAGTGCCGCTATATTCAGACCTGGCATGGTACGCCGCTGAAAAAGCTCGCTCTGGATATGGATACGGTTTTTATGGCAGGAGAAACAGGAATTGAGGAATATAAAAAGAACTTTTATAACAATGCTCAGACCTGGGACTACCTGGTCTCTCAGAATCAGTATTCTACCGAGATCTTCCGCAGGGCATTTGGATTTCAGAAAACGATGCTGGAGATCGGTTATCCGAGAAATGATGTGCTGTTTCGGAAAAACAATGTGGAGGATATCCGGGAGTTAAAGAAACAGCTGGGACTGCCACTAGACAAACGAATCCTGCTTTATGCACCAACCTGGCGGGATAATGAATTCTACGGACAGGGGAAATATAAGTTTAACCCGCCAATGGATTTCTCCCGGCTGCAGGAGGCGATTGGGAAGGACACAGTTATGATTGTAAAATATCATTACCTTATCATGGATCAGATCGACTGGTCGCCTTACCGGGGGTTTGTATATTCCTATGACCTAAGCTATGATATTTCACTATTGTATCTGGTGTCCGATTTCTTGATAACGGATTATTCCTCGGTTATGTTTGATTATAATATCTTGAAAAGACCGATGTTTTTCTATTGCTATGACCTGGAGAAGTATAAGGATACCCTGCGTGGCTTCTATTTTGACTTTTTAGCGGAGGCACCGGGACCGGTCGTATTAACGACCAAAGATCTGATCCGGGCAATCAAGGAGTACGATCCCGCTGATTACGGGGAAAGGCAGGAGGCATTTACAAAGAAATATAACCACTTAGATGATGGGAATGCCGCAAAGCGTATCGTTGAGCTTATCGAGAGTTTTTCGGAGGAATAGAGAACAAGCAAATTCATTTGAAGATGTTAAAATATGTCTTGCCTGTGAGATATCTGGTGGTTATCGGTCTATAGGTCATAGAAAGCGGTAGATCGGATCTATCGATGGAATGTAATGAAATGGATCACTAAATTATTTTTATAATGGAGATCAGTATGAAGAAAACAATCGGTTATTACCTGTTTGCCATGGTTTACTACATATGCAGACTATTTTCCATAAAAAAGAAAAGAGTTCTCTGCATTATGACGCATGATGATGGGGAAGGAAGCAATGTAAGTCTTGTTGCCAGAGCATTACAAAAGAGATCCGAAGGATATTCCTTTTCCTATATTACAAAAAAGGATACGTTAGAGGTAAAAAGCATAGCCAGTCTGCGCAAGGTACTTTCTTTTTTCACCCTTAAGCCTTATCAGATGGCACGAGCGGAAATTATTTTAATGGATAATGTATTTCTGCCCTTTGCATATCTTCATAGAAGAAAGGGAACAAAAGTGGTTCAATTATGGCATGGTACCGGAACCATTAAGAAATTCGGCCAGGATGCGAATTCCGGCAGATTGAAGGAGCTTGAAAGAAGAGCGAATGCCAATATAACGCATTTGATTGTGAATTCTTCTGAAATGAAGGAGCTGTATGCCGGAGCATTCGGTGTAGAGAAGGCCCATGTCTACCCGATTGGACTGCCAAAAACGGATGAGCTTCTAAAGCGGATCGAGAAGGTAAGGAAAGAAAAGAAAAATGCGGACAAGGAATATATTTATCGAAAGTATCAAATCCCGGAGGAAATGAAGTTAATCCTATATGCACCAACCTTTCGGGATCATGAGGTAGATCATCCAAGCGTAGAAAAATGGCTAAGAGACCTTACCAAGTGGCTTCCGAAGGGATATGCGGTCGGACTTCGTGTGCATCCGTTTGTTGCGAAAGCATTGGAAGATGGAACCGTTGGACCGAATATTTATCAGCTCTCCTTCGAAGAAGATGTTAATACCGTGCTGATGGCTGCGGATCTGTTAATAACGGATTATTCCTCTATTATCTTTGAATACTGCCTGACTCTGCGGCCGATGATCTTCTATGCCTATGATTACGAGGAGTTTTTACAGCATGGAAGAGGGTTTTACTATCCGTACCAGAGCTATGTGCCTGGCCCGGTCGCCTATACCGGCAAGGAAGTAGGAGATTTAATTGAAAGCGGTCAATTTGATAGAAACCGAATCCAGGATTTTGTTGAAAAAAATTATCATTCCCTGGATGGGAATGCAGCCGGGAGACTGATTGAATTACTGATAAAATGAAGATAGAATAATGAGTAGAATATAGTATCATAGGGAGGAAAACCGGAATGAAGAATGGATTGTTGTATGGCTCCCTTCGGAAGAAATAAGTTTTCTGATAAAGAAAACGTAGTAATTAATAGTATTCATAGTGTATTCGATTATAAACAGAGCAAAAGTTACTATTTCTATCGATAATGCAAGTAATACGAAGGATACAAGATTTGTAATTCGAACATCATTAAATCGTCTTAAACCATTTATCGCACGATGTAAAATAAGAAAAATGAAGAATAAAAAAACATTCGGGTTTCTTACTGCACCCGAATGTTTTCTATATAGTTTGAATACTCTTGCACTGTCTGTGACGGCTGATACCCGGTTTCATCGAATAAGAATTCATGAAGCTTTGTTACATTATCTTGCAGGTTGATCGGAAATACATAGGATACTCTCTTGTAATTATGCGCATCCTTTTCAAAAGGAAATCCGGTTTGATCCACAATATTATAGGAGAAAACATCCTTTGCAAGGCCCAGAAGCTCTAAAGAAGTCAAATTGGTAGAAATCTGAGGGAAGATATCATCGATCAGTGAATTTATAGTTGCAAGATCAGATTTCTTCACCTTTTCAAAAATCTTACTGATCACAATACGCTGCCGTTCTGTACGTTTATAGTCACCGCCGGCTGTATATCGGATTCTTGCATAAGCGGTAGCCTGCGTTCCGTTGACCGTCTGGGTACCTGCGGAGGTCAGACCCGGCACGTTAGTCCCGTTGATCCGGTTTAATTCCCGTACATAGCCGTTTAGCCACTTCAGTTCTTCTTTTGAAATGTCCAAAGTGATTCCACCAAGGCGGTCAATGGTATTGACAACGGCTTTAAAATTCACGGTGACGTATTCCTTAACATCCAAGTCAAAGTTTGTATTGATGGTGCTTAATGCCAGGGAATAACCGCCTTTAAAATACGCTGCATTGATTTTGTCATAGCCTTTTTCAGGAATATTCACATAGGTATCCCGGTAAATAGATGTCAATTTGACATCCTTTGTTTTATTATTAATACTTGCAACAATGATGGTATCCGTGTGGGTCCCTTTGATCAGTGCATTCTCCCTGGAGTCCACACCGAAGATAGCAATGTTGCGAAAGCCTTCCTTCTCTTCGATTTCATTTTGTTCAATATTTTCATCCTCACTGCTGTTGTGCTGGATTTTATTCAGTGCGCTATAGACATTTACAGCACCGATTAATAAAAGAAGAACTACAATTTCAGCGAATAAAATATGTGCAAGTCTCTTTTTCTTCTTCTTTTTTGCTCTTGCCATAGTTGCATATAACCTAGCCTTTCTAGTAAAGAATTAACGGTCTGAACTTGTTTTAATATGCATTTTTGTTAATAAAACCTTTAAATATAGTTAAAAATAAAATTTTAAAATCAAGGCCTAACGTCCAGTTTTCGATATAATATAAATCATGGTCGATTCGCTTACGAATCGAGGTATCACCGCGGTATCCGTTAATCTGTGCCCAACCGGTAAGCCCTGGGGAGACCTGGTGCTTGATCATATACCTTGGAATTTCTTCCTTGAACTTTTCAACAAAATAAGGGCGCTCCGGCCGCGGTCCGACAAGGCTCATATCTCCCTTAAGCACATTGAATAATTGCGGAAGCTCATCAATGCTTGTTTTACGGATGAACTTACCGATACTAGTAACTCTGGGATCCTGGCTTGTCGTCCAGGCTTTCTTTTCCGCGCTTGCCTTTTGTATTTCCATCGAACGGAACTTGTACATTTTAAATTCCTTATTATGCTTTCCGACGCGAATCTGAGAGAAGATGATCGGTCCCTTTGAGGTTGCTTTTATAATAATAGCAACGATCAGCATTGGAATTGCAAAAATGATAAGCGCAACGAGTGCACCGAAGATATCAATGACCCGTTTTATAATGCGGTTATAGGTGTTACTTAACGGTACGTTTCGTATATTGATTACCGGTAAACCGTACAGATCCTCCGTATACGGCTTGGTTGGAATAAAGCTATGGTAATCCGGTACAAACTTCGTATGAACGCCGGATTTCTCACAAATTGCAACGATATTTTCCAACTTATCATAATTCTTAATGTTCAAGGTAATAACGATCTCGTCCAAGGACATCTTGGACAGAAATGATTCTAATTGGTAGCAGGTGCCGATCACCGGAACTTTCTTATACATCGTTCCGACCGCCAGGGTATCATCCAGGATACCATGGATATAGTATCCCCATTGTGGGTTAGCAAATATCCGGTCAATATAAGATTCGGCAGCATGACTGTATCCGACCAAAAGGATGTGCTTTAAATTGTAGCCTTTTCTTCTGGCAACCCGTAAAACATAGGAAAGCGTTAATCTTGCAGCGGAGCTTAATATAATATTTGTACCATAGAAAATACCTAGGAAATGACGGGAAATATCGCCTTCCTTACGTAAATATAAGGTGAAGGTAAAAAAGGCAATTCCAAAGGTATTCGCCAGTATAATTTGAAATACTTCAAGCCACTTACGTTTTCCGCGTTTCGGTGTATAGAGCCGGTTGGAATAGTAAATAAATAGATACAAGGGAATTAAAAATACAAGCCATAAAGCATATACTCTAAGAGGATAGAATGTTCCTCTTTCTACCCTTAGGAAATTAAAATCAGTCAATGAGCTGTAAAAACGCAAATAATATGCTAAAACATAAGATATTGCAAATATACAAGCATCCAGGGCAACATGGACCCAATTCAGCATTTTTTGATTATCTTTAATCATATCGATCCCTACTTTTCATGTATTTCGAATGGACAACTTCATTACTATAATACATGATAATAGCATTTTCAACAATAAAATTTTTATTAAGATTTCCGATAGGGAAAGATAATCGCTGCTAAATCAAGGGAAAAATACATTTTGCATTAAAAAAACACATTTTATTTTCAAGCTTTTCACAAACTAAACACAAACTACTGCTAAAATATATCATATCAAAAATAAGAAAAAACATGCGGGTAAATGATATTTTGAAAGATTGAAAGGAGAGTCCTTATGGCAGATTACAGAAATGATCAAAATCTGTACAACAACAGGGAGAATACAAACATAAATGGACAGGGACAGGCGGGAAAGGTTCCAGAATATAATTTCTGGGCGGAAGAGATGTCAAACAACTCCTATTCGAGCTTTAATCCCAATACAGATTCCAGAGAAACCCAGTACCGTACCGTTGAACATGAAAATAATGGCGCAAAGAAAGGGAAAGGAAGAAAAGTATCCGCTTTTATCCTTAGGGCATTATGCTTTGGTATGTTAGCGGCAGTCAGTTTTTTTGGATTTCAAAAATTATACCTGGCGTTCAATCCGGATGCTGCACGATACAATCCGGGGATCAGCGATGGCGGATTTGATTTTGGCACAAGAGGAGTATATGAGCTTAAGCAGACGAATCCGGGGACGATACAAACAAAACCAAGATCAGCGATCACCAGTGTTGTAAAAGAAACCATACCGTCCATCGTTTCTATTCGAAGTACCTCAACCGAGCCAAGCATATGGTTCGGACAGCAATTTGATCAAGAGGTCGAAGGTAGCGGTTCCGGTATTATTGTCGGTGAGGATGAAAATGAACTTTTGATCGCAACGAATAACCATGTGGTATCCGGTGCGAATAAAATCAAGGTCACCTATATCGATGGTTCCGAATCGGAAGCAATTATTAAGGGTGCAGATGCAGGTGCGGATCTGGCGGTTATCACCGTAGATATTTCGCAGTTAAAGAAAGAGACACTGGATGCGATTAAGATCGCTAAGTTAGGCAGCTCCGATGAAGCAAAGGTCGGTGAAATGTCCATTGCAATCGGGAATGCATTAGGGTACGGGCAATCCGTAACGGTTGGATACATTAGTGCCAAAGACAGGGAAGTCGAGATTACGGATGGCTATAATACGAAAAAAATGATACTGCTTCAGACCGATGCGGCGATCAATCCCGGTAACAGCGGCGGTGCTCTTTTAAATGCGGAAGGTGAAGTGATCGGAATTAATACCGTAAAATATGCGGACAATAAGGTGGAAGGAATGGGCTTTGCAATTCCGATTTCAAAAGCAGTTCCGATCATTAATGAATTGATGAGCAGAGAAATCCTGAAGGAAGAGGAACAGGGGTATCTGGGTATCGGAGGAAATGAGATTACAGAGGATGTTTCCTCTACCTTTAATATACCGATCGGTGTGTTTGTAAAGATTGTGGATGAGGAAGGGGCTGCGAAAAAGGCAGGTATCCTGCCCGGTGACATCTTGATCGGTGTGGATGACATTGAACTTACTTCCATGACCCAGCTAAGTGATTATATTAAGAGCAAACGTGTCGGCACCGAGGTGACGATTAAATTGATGCGGAGTACGAATGGTACCTATGTTGAAAAAACATATCAGGTAACCTTGGGTGCAAGACCGGAGACAAAGAAAGCATCCGAATAATTGACTTTTTCAATTTGTAAGCTTCATGCATGGATAAGTAATAGGAAATCTATTTCAGGTTTCCTATTACTTAAGTATTTCCTTGCTTTGTGCAAATGGAAGAAAACTGTTTTCTTAGGAAGGCTTTTGATGTGTGGGAATACAGAAATAAGCGGTAGGTGGCTGTACTTGCATAATTGCAATTTGCAATGTAAGTGCAGCCATTCTTTCTATTCTTGTCTGTCTGGTCAGGCGAAGCTCAATTTACTTTTATGGGATGCCCGGCTTCGGTTCCTATACGGAAGTGTTGTTACTGTTCACACATGGGCAAAGTCTATCATATGATTTCAACAAATGATATCCGATCAGGAGTATTTGCATTCGTTGGTACTTTGGCTCCGTATTTTGGAGCCTTATGTACCGCTACGTAATGAATCTTAAGCGAAAGCGTCTCCGATTCGGATACATTTGACGAAATCATAGTATACATGGTGGGTGTGAAATAGTAACGAAGTGTTAAAGAATTCATGAAACGTTAAGATTCGGCTATTGTGCCATACCAGCAGATAAGCTATAATATACACAATATGCATATAGACCCAACTTCGAGGAGGATGACTATGAGTGACAAAGATCTTAAGGATGATATGAATATAGAAGAAACAAAGCAGCATGAACACAAAGACCATGAGGATAACTATGAAAGCGTCTGCTACCTTTGCCGCAGACCGAAGAGTAAGGTCGGGAAGATGATACATATTCCCAATAATATTGATATTTGTGCCGACTGCATGCAGAAAACCTTTGATACGATCAACCAGGGGGATAATCCCTATATGCAAATGATGGGATTAACACCGAATATGCTCTATATGCCAAACCTTCCGAATGATGTTCCGAAGCCGCAGAAGCTAAAGAAAAAGAAACCGGAGGAGGAAGTAGCGGCTGTATTTGACCGTAAGAAGATACCTGCGCCCCATGTAATCAAAGCAAGTCTGGATGATTATATTATCGGACAGGATTATGCAAAGAAGGTAATTTCCGTTGCGGTATATAATCATTATAAAAGAATTTATTCCGTTAAAAAAAGTGATGTTGCGATAGAAAAATCAAATATGCTGATGATTGGACCTACCGGAAGCGGCAAAACCTATCTGGTAAAGACGCTGGCAAAGCTTTTGAATGTGCCTCTTGCGATTACCGATGCGACTTCCCTGACGGAAGCCGGTTACATTGGCGATGATGTAGAAAGCGTTATATCAAAGCTCCTTCAGAACGCCGGTAATGATGTGGAAAAGGCAGAGCAGGGGATCATATTTATTGATGAAATTGATAAGATAGCTAAGAAACGGAATACGAACAGCCGGGATGTCAGCGGTGAATCAGTGCAGCAAGGCTTACTAAAGCTTCTGGAGGGAGCGGATGTTGAAGTTCCGGTCGGAGCGACCTCGAAGAATGCAATGGTTCCGCTTACGACAGTGAATACAGAGAATATTCTCTTTATCTGCGGCGGTGCATTTCCGGACTTGGATAAGGTGATTAAGACCAGATTAAACAAGCAGTCCTCCATTGGCTTTCAGGCAGATCTAAAGGATAAATATGACGAGGATTCGAACCTGCTGCAGAAAGTTACTGTGGATGATCTCCGGGAGTATGGTATGATTCCGGAATTTCTTGGCAGGCTGCCGATTATATTTACCCTGGAAGGCTTGACCCGGGATATGCTGATCAAGGTATTGCAGGAGCCGAAGAATGCGATCCTGCGCCAGTACCAGGAGCTGCTTGCTATGGATGAGGTGAAGCTTCAGTTCTCCGAGGATGCGCTGGAGGCAATTGCAGAAAAAGCACTGGAGAAGAAGACCGGTGCCAGGGCATTAAGAGCGATTCTGGAGAATATTATGCTTGATATTATGTACGAAATACCAAAGGATGATAACATCGGTAGTGTTCAGATCACGAAGGATTATATTGAGGGCAGGGGCGTTCCGCTGATTGAGATGCGCGGTACGGCAAATACGAAGAAAATCGCTGCCCGCCAGTAAACTGATTGGAAGGTCAAAGCCTTCCTAGGGAGATGTCATGGGAACTTTAAAAAAATTTGTGATTTCTAAGAAGAAACAAAGATCATCCGCTTTGAAACTGGCAAAGGATCCGTATTTCATGGATTCGGAAGAAGATAAAAAGGATGAGGATCATCCGGAAGAGACGATGCCGCAGAGCCAGACGAATGCACCGGGAGAAGAGGAAGAATACGAAGTTGTGGAACGTGAATTTCTTCCGGCGAAACGAATTTGCCCGGATTGCGGAGGAATTACGTTAGAAGGGTTAGACTTCTGTGATAAATGCGGGGGTGAGCTGTAAGCTTCGATGCCCTTTCATGATTGCTGTTAATTTAAGAAACTTGCTTAGTAAATTCATTCCAGGTGCAATAGACTTGGGACACGGATTTACCGGGCAGGTTTCTTTTTTTGAGGGCAGATTTTATATAAGTGTCAATAGCATTTTTAGCAAATCGTCATCGTCGATTTGCACGGCAAGTTCGGTAGCTACTACTATTCTGCTATTATTATTTGGAGAAGTATAAGAATGGGCTGATATAAACACAGGCTATCTAAAGAATATCGCGGTATATCTACGGATTATAACTGATATGAAAAAGCGGTATACTATATTCCGGCTTTTCTCCCGTTTTTGAATTGACAAAATTTTTTGGCAAGGTTATCATAATATCCAAGAATAAAGGAGTTCGGGCGAATTGGCTCGCCAATTCGTCTTGTTTTTTAACACGGACAGGTCACTAAATTAATGTGCTAAAGCCTACACATTAAAGCAGCATATATATGACCGGACTTAAGGGAGGAAATTTTATGAAAATAAAAAAAGTGTTAGGTTTGATCCTGACAGTGAGTTTAGCAGCAGCCGGCTTAGCAGCATGCGGCACGCAGGAGAGTCCCGTTTCGAAGGGGGGAACTGCAGAAGATAAGTTCTATATCGGCGCTATGGGTCCGTTAACTGGCAGCAATGCGGTATATGGGCAGCATGTGAAGTACGGTGCGGAAATCGCGGTGAAAGAAATTAATGCAGCCGGCGGTATTAACGGCAGACAGGTTGAATTTAAGTATGAGGATGACGAGCATGATCCGGAGAAAGCAGTCAATGCATACAATAACCTGAAAGACTGGGGAATGCAGATTCTTATGGGTGCGGTTACCTCCGGTCCCAGTATTGCAGTAGCAGAGGAAACAAAGAATGATGGTATGTTTCAGATCACTCCGTCCGGATCCTCACCGGATGTGATACAGTATGACAATGCATTTCAGGTATGCTTTGCCGATCCGAACCAGGGTGCTGCTTCGGCAAAGTACATTAGTAATCAGAACCTTGCCTCGAAGGTTGCTGTTATCTATGACAGCTCCGATGTATATTCCTCCGGAATCTATGAGAAATTTGTAGAAGGGGCAAAGAATTCTAATTTTGAAATCGTTGCGGCGGAGGCATTTACTTCCGACAGTAAGTCGGATTTCTCCGTACAGCTTCAAAAAGCCAAGGACAGTGGCGCAGAGTTAGTGTATCTGCCGATCTATTATCAGGAAGCTACGCTCATTTTAACACAGGCAAATGATATGGGCTTTGCTCCGATTTTCTTTGGCTGTGACGGGCTGGATGGTATTCTTGGAGTTGAAAACTTCGATAAGGCATTGGCAGAGGGCGTTATGCTGCTGACCCCATTCGCTGCGGACGCACCGGATGAAATGACGCAGAGCTTTGTTAATCAGTTTAAGGAATCCTATGGTGATATACCGAATCAGTTTGGCGCAGATGCATACGATGCCATTTACATTATTAAGGCTGCAATTGAAGATGCTGATGCTACACCGGATATGAGCCCGTCAGAAATCTGTGACGTGTTAAAATCTACGATGACAAAGATTACCTATGATGGGTTGACCGGTGCAGGAATGACGTGGGCAGCGACCGGAGAAGTGAATAAGGAGCCTAGAGCGGTTATTATCGAGAACGGTTCCTATCAGTTATTTGAATAGTACTGGGATAACAGAGGATTTGATATTAAATCAGGAATGTTGATGGAGGTGTCAAAAGCCGATTTGTAAACGAACTTCGCTAATTTACACAATTTATGTGTTGACAAGTAATATGAAACAAATTTATTCGCAACCCACTGTTCTCAAAGTGCGGCATAAAACGCAGCGCAAAGCATTGCAAAAAAACGCAATACTTGGATTGAAGTATGTCGTTGATACATAGACCACAAAATACGTATCTAAGTACCAACGACTTCAAACAGTTACGCAGTAAATATTGTTTCCTATTACTTAAGTTTTACCATGATTTGTGTAAATTGATGAAGACTATTTGTTAAAAAAGCTTTTGACACGCATATCAATGTAAAAGAAACATACAGAACATAGCGATGGGTTGTATTCTGTATGTTTCTTATATTCTGGGTCACGATATAAGGGGTGATCTAGATTGCAGCGATATCGGTACGGTGCTGCAATCACTATAAACTACTTTTCGCTTACTGATTTGAGCTGCCGATGGCAGCATGGAGGATATTATGAGCTTTCTTTCGTATTTAATTAAAGGTATCAGCCTTGGCAGTGTATATTCGATTATTGCACTTGGCTATACCATGGTTTACGGTATTGCGAAGATGTTAAACTTCGCACATGGTGATATCATCATGATCGGCGGTTTCGTTATCTTTACCATAACGAGTACCCTTGGATTAAATCCGTTTCTTGCCATTCTACTATCGATACTGCTGTGTACTTTATTAGGTGTGGCAATCGAACGCATCGCTTATAAACCGCTTCGAAATGCCACATCACTGGCGGTACTGATTACGGCGATCGGTGTCAGCTATTTTCTGCAGAATATTGCACTTTTGATCTTCGGAGCGGATACAAAATCCTTTACCTCCGTGATTACCGTGCCGCCGCTTAAGCTTGCCGGCGGCAGGCTGACGATTTCCGGTGAGACACTGGTCACCATTCCGCTTTGCATTATCATCATGGTGGGGTTAACGGCTTTTGTGAAGAAATCAAAAACCGGCAGGGGAATGATCGCTGTTTCTGAGGATAAGGAGGCGGCAATCCTTATGGGTGTTAACGTAAACCGCACGATTGCAGTCACATTTGCCATCGGCTCAGCGCTTGCCGCAGTTGCAAGTGCCTTGATGTTCTCCTCCTATCCGTCCCTATCCTCCACCTCCGGCGCGATGCCCGGTATTAAGGCGTTCGTTGCTGCCGTATTTGGAGGGATTGGTTCAATACCGGGGGCAATGATCGGAGGGATCCTTCTTGGCGTGATAGAAATATTGAGCCGAGCTTATATTTCCTCACAGCTTGCGGATGCGATCGTGTTTTTTGTTCTTATTCTGGTTCTTCTTGTGAAACCGACTGGTATTCTTGGTAAGAAGATTCAGGAGAAAGTGTAGGTGGCAGCAAATGAAAAATACAGTAAATAGACATATTAGTAAATCTACCCGGTCCAATCTTATTATGACCGGTGCAATTGCTCTGATATACACCGTCAGTCAGATCATGATAGCAGGCGGGGCAATGTCCAACCTGATGAAGGGGCTGCTGGTTCCCTTATGCTACTATTCGATTTTGGCAGTGTCCTTGAATTTGACCGTAGGAATCCTCGGTGAGCTAAGCCTTGGGCATGCGGGCTTTATGTGCATCGGAGCATTTGCCAGTGCCTTCTTTTCCAAAGCGACGGCTTCGGTGATAACGAATGCAGGGGTAAGATTCACCCTGGCAATCCTTATCGGTGCGTGTGCAGCGGCACTTCTTGGCGGTTTGATCGGTACCGTGGTATTACGTCTTCGCGGGGACTACCTTGCAATCGTAACACTTGCCTTTGGGGAAATCATCAAGAATGTGGTCAATGCGTTGTTCATCGGTATTGATCGTAATGGAGTTCATTTCTCTATGAAGGATTCCATGGCGTTAAATCTGACGCAGGACGGCGAGATTATTGTAAACGGACCGAGAGGAATTACCGGAACACCGAAGAATGCGACCTTTACGATCGCTGCCATACTGCTGATTTTAACCTTTGTGAT
Organism: Lachnospiraceae bacterium; assembly: GCA_015057615.1. Taxonomy (GTDB): domain Bacteria; phylum Bacillota; class Clostridia; order Lachnospirales; family Lachnospiraceae; genus Mobilitalea. The sequence goes on from SVEA01000138.1 coordinate 14,018, forward strand.
TACCACGAACCTGGTGAATTCCCGCTCCGGCCGTGCAATCATGGCAATTCGCGATAACCGTATCGCGGCAGAGTCCGTCGGAATTCATATTACAAAATTTAAAATTCTAGCATTTACCATATCCGCTGCATTAGCAGGGGTTGCAGGGGTTCTGTATGCGCATAACATTTCCACTTTGATCGCAGCGCCGAAGAATTTCGGATATAATATGTCCATCCTGATTCTTGTATTTGTCGTTCTTGGAGGAATCGGAAATCTGAAAGGCTCTGTAATTGCGGCGGTGATTCTGACATTGCTTCCGGAGTATCTGCGTTTCATGCAGGATTACCGTATGCTGATCTACGCAGTCGTTCTGATTGCGATGATGATTTTTAACTGGAACCCGAAATGCGTCACATGGCGTAAGAATCACTCCTTACAGGGCTGCTTTGCCATGCTGATGAAAAAGACAAAGAAGGAGGAGGCGTAAGGCTATGGCAATGTTATCCGTGAAAAACTTGGGCATCTCCTTCGGTGGACTGCGAGCCGTAGATTCCTTTGGTATTACGATCGAAAAGGGAGAGCTATATGGTCTGATCGGGCCGAACGGTGCGGGGAAAACGACCTGTTTTAATCTGCTAACCGGTGTGTATAAGCCGGATACCGGTAAAATCATTCTGGATGGTGTCGATATTACCGGCAGGAATACGATGGAGATCAATCAGGCTGGGATCGCAAGAACCTTCCAAAATATTCGTTTATTTAAAAATCTGTCCGTTTTAGATAATGTAAAAATCGGACTTCACAACAATTATAAATACGCAACGGCAGCTGGCATCCTGCGTTTGCCCTCTTATTTTAAAATAGAGAGGAAGATGAATGAGCGTGCCTATGATATATTGAAGGTCTTTGATCTGGATGCTGAGGCGGAGCTGCTATCGGCAAATCTGCCCTATGGAAAGCAGAGAAAGCTGGAAATAGCTAGAGCACTGGCGACAAATCCGAAGCTGCTTTTGTTGGATGAGCCTGCCGCTGGCATGAACCCATCGGAAACGGAAGAGCTGATGGAGACAATTACTTTAATCCGGAAAAAATACGGCGTTACGATCTTATTGATCGAGCATGATATGAAGCTGGTTTCCGGTATCTGCGAGAAAATATTTGTCCTTAATTTTGGTACAGAGCTTGCCAATGGACTACCGCAGGAGGTACTGAATAATCCGGAGGTTATTAAAGCATATCTTGGAGAGTAGGAGGGCATGCCGTATCGGTATGTTAAGGAGTGAAAGAATTGGAAATCACTTTCACGTACGGAGTTTGTGTCTGCGCGGCATCCATAAGCTCCATAAGAATCTGCAAAAAGCCGCGTAGAAATGAGGTTGAAAATGGCCATGCTGGAAGTGAAAAACCTACAGGTTTATTACGGAGTGATCCAGGCAATTAAAGGGGTCTCCTTTGAAGTAAATGAGGGGGAAGTAATTGCGCTGATCGGTGCAAACGGCGCCGGGAAAACGACGATACTGCATACGGTTACCGGACTGCTTTCTGCCAAAACCGGGGAAGTACTCTATGAGGGTACGGATCTGCTGAAGATACCGGCGCACAAAATTATATCCCATGGAATTGCACATGTACCGGAAGGCAGGCATGTATTTTCCCAGCTGACGGTATATGAGAACCTTCTAATGGGCGCCTATACCCGCAGCGATAAATCCGAGATCGAGGAGACCTTGGAAACGGTATATAAGCGATTCCCGAGGCTGAGGGAGCGAAAAGGACAGTATGCAGGGACCTTAAGCGGTGGGGAGCAGCAGATGCTTGCGATGGGGCGTGCATTAATGTCAAAGCCGAGGATTGTGCTGATGGATGAGCCGTCGATGGGGCTTTCGCCCATCCTGGTTGAGGAAGTGTTTGACATCATTCAAAGCATAAGAAAAAGCGGAACCACGGTGCTTTTGGTGGAGCAGAACGCGAAGAAAGCATTATCCATAGCGGACCGGGCATATGTTTTAGAAACCGGGAATATTGTATTAGAGGGAAGTGCGGATCAATTATTGAACGATGAATCCGTAAAGAAAGCATATTTGGGAGAGTAAAGAATGATTCAAGCATCAAAAGCTTATGTATAAACCACTTTCTTCAATTTGCACCATGTATGTATGGATGAGTAATTTGAAACATATTTCATTCGCAACACGCAGTTCCACAAAGCATTGCAAAAGGCGCAATACTTGGGTTGAAGTACGTAACATAAGACCACAAAATGCGTGATCTAAGTGCCAACGACTTCAAACAGTTGCTCGTTAAAATATTGATTCTATTACTCCGGTTTTTTCTTTATTTGTGCAAATTGAAGAAGACGATTTGCTAAGAAGGCTTTTATTATGAAAACGTCTCTTTGTTAGCAAA
>SVEA01000014.1 GCA_015057615.1 Lachnospiraceae bacterium
CAAGGCGGTAAATAAATATGTTTATGTTTGGTATAACCACATCAGACCACATAGTCACAATGGAGGATTAACTCCATTTGAGGCACGAAATAATTCTTGAAATATCCGAACTAAGTGTTACAAAAATGCTTGACCATTACAAACCTTATTTTTATATTTTATTTATATTGGAAGCTTTATACAAACCAATACTCAATATATATGGCAGTTACTTTCCAGAGAATCTGTTATGTATTTTGAACTTTTTATGGTATTCATTTGTGATTTTTTATTTTGTAATATTTATAATTTTATTTTGGGAGTGTACACAAAGCATTCTAATATTGAAAAGAATGTCTGACCCAAAAAGAAATGGAACAGTAATTCGTGATATTAATAAAACTTTTATGAAAAAATCAATAAGAGAACGTATGACGATTAGAAGTATAGATTTGTTGAATTATGACATAAGATATTTAAGAGAGGCGATTATAGAAGATAATAATCCAAGAGTGCTGCAAAGCATATATAACGATTTAATAGTTCAGATATTTGATTCGTATATTAGTAACAGAAAAAAAGAGATAAATATAATAATTGAAAAGAAGAAAATTGTAAAAAATCAAGTGGGATGGGTTAACAATGCCCAAATAGAATGTATTTTATTAAAAGAAATTCTTAATGAAAACTATTTTACTATTAATGAAGAATTAAAAAAATATATATGCACACTACATCTAAACTTAGTAAAGTTACTGATGATAAGAGCCAGTTTGGATGGACGCAAACATATTAACAAAGAATTGTACCTGCAGGAGTTATCTGTGTTTGATAAAAATAATATTTTGTTGGATTGTAGAGATTGGAAAGAACTTACTATCAGCATTTTTAGGAATTCAAATGTAGAGATCGGAAAACAGCTAATAAATAGTTTATATAAGGGATATCGTAGTGCTGAAATTATGTTCCAAGAGTATTGCAATCAGTGTATTCTTGATCTTATTCGTATGAACATAGATGAGATATTTTCTAAAAATAAGTCGCAGAATGAATTTGCCCAGATATTTGGTGAATTGATAAGAAAAAAGGAATTCAATGATTATTATGCAAATATAATTTGTGATAAGCTAATATCATATAATGATTTTGATGCAGTGGGAATAGTTAGGTTGCTTAATAAAGAAAATTGCACATATATATTTTCATATTTAATAATTCATTATTCAATATATAAATTTAGATTTGATTGGAAGCATATCAATGTTGCAGTAATGAAAGAGTTATGGGATAACCATGGAAACATGAATGAAAATGCAGAGAAAGTAATAAAAGAAATCAAGGAATCTAATAGTGGGCATCGATTTTCTGAGAGTATGTATTATAAACTTATCGAATATATTCAAAAACCATTGACTGGTTCATTGTTGAATTCTACATATGCAGAAGATATAGTTAATATGTTTTATGTTACAATCATTAAGCTATGTGTTCTTGAACAAAGCTACAATGATTATGAGAATAAGGCTAATGATGATACGCAAATTTACTTTATCAATGAACTTTCAAATCATAATGAATTAATACAGCATGATAAAGTGAAAGAAATGGTTCTGAATATGCAGTATAGATATTTTACAAAATTAGAACAGATTCCTCAGAAATTAAATATTTCTCTTAAAAATTTATTGCTTACAAATATAAATATAACACTGGAATTTTTATCAGTAGAGCCTCGATACGCTTACTATAATAGTATTGGCGAGTATGCGTTAATTAAATTACCAGAAACGAAAGAGGGAAATATTATTCCAAAAGAATTGATTAGAAAAGCATATATAACAAAAAACATATCTATTGGTGGCTACATAGATTTCCTAGATAAAGAATGTCATTTATGCGGATGTGATTTAAACTATGTTCAGAAAGAAAAAATGAAAGAATACTTGCTAAATGTAATCTGATGAAATGTTTAGAAGAGTGCACCAGTTGGTTCTGAATATATAACACAGTGGGAATACTGAACAGCTTTACCCTAGTATCTGCTTCTGAAACACACCTCCCCGCCAAGGGGGGCGCCAGAGTGGTACGGCATCTTTTTTGACCGTTCAAGGCATGTGGAGGTAATAATCCTGTTGCAGAACATGAAACGCTGAAGTTGCTAAATAATATACATTTGTGGGGAGGTAAAATACGGATGATAAGAACAAAACCAATTCAAGATATGAGCAGTATTTCAGAATTAATAATGGATCAGGCATTTGATAGTAGGGTACAACGCTATAGATCTTCATTCTTATATAGAGGGATTCCTAATGAGGAATATCATTTAAGGACAAGCCTTCAAAGAAATTGTAAGGATAAACAAAAGGAAGTTGAAAAATGTATACTAAGAAATTTTACAAAATATGCAGCTACTGATGACCCGCAACTTAAAGAATCCTTATGGCGTCAAATGATTATCGGACAGCATCATGGATTACCAACTAGATTATTAGATTGGACATATTCACCATTGATAGGATTACATTTTGCGACAAGCGGTGAAGACTTATTTGAAATGGATAAGCATAATTGTGTTATATGGAAAATTGATATTGAGGAGCTTAATAAATTACTTCCAATGAAGTATCAAGAAATACTAAATAGGGAAAATGCTTTTTTATTTACAATGGATATGCTTGAGGAAGTAGTAAGTGATGTTGATCAATATGATGATGAGCTGGGAAAGGATTCGATGGTATTGATTGAACCACCATCTATAGATCAAAGAATCATTAACCAGTATTCATATTTTTCCATTATACCAAACAAAATTGCAGATATAGAAAAGTTTCTTGAAGATAAAACATCAAACACAGTGAAGTATGTCATAAATAAGGAATTGCGATGGAGAGTAAGAGATATGCTAGATCATATGAATATGAACGAACGAATAATGTATCCTGGATTGGATGGACTATCAACTTGGTTAAAGCGACATTATTTTGTTAAATAGAAGAATCTGTTATGTTAGTGTAAATGTAGTTTATATGTGATATCTATTTAGTAGTAGGATTATGGATAAGAATGTTTTAATTTTAGATGAGCTTATCAAAAAACGCATAAAGAAAATTGATCTCTATAATGAACATACGCATATCCGTGGCTACCATGGGTGCAGACCAATTTCGATAGAGAATTATTATAAACATGGCATAAAGCCAATCAGTAAATCATTTGCAAAGAAAGAGGCTATTGCTCGATTGTGTGATGAGTGGATTATAGAAGAGCGGGTAGGCACTTTTTTTGTTTCAGAGCAGTGCAAGCACTCTATTAAGTTTGCTATTTTTCAAGGAACCGACAAGTTAGTGTTTAAAGATAGGAAAGAATTATCCGGTTCTCTATTTGAACAATTAACAGATGCCTATAAAACCATTGACTTTTATAATGGCACAAAAGCAACCTTCCATGATTTACTTCGTACTGATGAGAGGGATTATCCTGAAGTTGCTGTTCGTAAAGCATTGCTCAATGCCATCATTCATAGAGATTATTCATTTAGTGGTAGTACATTTATAAATCTTTACTCTGACCGTTTAGAGATTATTTCTTTAGGTGGGTTGGTATCCGGGTTGTCATTAGAAGCGGCTATGCTAGGTATATCACAGCCTAGAAATGAAAAACTTGCAGCTTTATTTTATAGAATGAAGCTGATTGAGGCATATGGAACCGGTATTAGCAAGATAATCAGTTGCTATAAAGGTTTGCCAGTACAGCCTAAATTTGAAAATGTAGAAGGTGATTTTAAGTAGTTCTTCCAAATATTCATGCACAAACATTAAGTGCAGAAGATGAGAAGTATTTGCCAATAATGAGATTGTTTGAAACAAAAAAAGAAATTACTCGCTCTGATGTTGAAGAAGTTTTAGGAAGCGGAACTACTCATGCCATTAATATGCTGAAAGAAATGCTTGAAAAAGAGCTTATTAGTAAGGTTGGTAGCGGTAAGTTGACGAGATATGTGGTGAAGTAAATGGATAAGAGAAATACTGATTGAACTGGTTGACCATATACGGTATACGAGGGTGGCGACATCAGCATACGGTTTAAGTTTACCAACGAATTTATTAGCG
>SVEA01000139.1 GCA_015057615.1 Lachnospiraceae bacterium
TATCATCCGGATAAAAGGTTACTTTTGTTCCAGTGTCCGATTTGTTACATTTTCCTACGACGGGAAGCAGCCCATTTTCCAGTTCAACAACCGGATGCCCTCCGTTTACGTATTCGTCACGATAGACTTTTCCGTCCCGCTTAATCTCAATGATCATTCGTTTCGAGAGCGCATTCACAACAGAGGCACCGACACCGTGAAGGCCTCCCGACACTTTATAGACAGAATTTCCAAACTTACCTCCGGCATGAAGGATCGTATAAACAACACGTACCGAAGGAATTTTCTTTATTGGGTGAAGATCGACCGGAATACCCCTGCCGTTATCTTTTATTTCAATACCGCCGTCTTTTCTCAGCTTAATATCAACTTGTGTACAGTAACCTGCTAAATGTTCATCAATCCCATTGTCAAGGATTTCCCAGACCAGGTGATGTAAGCCCCTCGGTCCGGTACTGCCGATATACATACCCGGACGCTTTCTTACGGCTTCTAATCCCTCCAGGACAACAATTTGATTTCCACTATATTGTTCCATGGTAAAACCCCTTTTTCTCTTATTTTTAGATGTTACAACTTATGTACAATATGAGCGTCAGAAGCCTTCCTAACAAATCGTCTTCTTCAATTTGCACAAATCAATGAAAACTTAAATAATAGGAAATAATATTTTAATGCGCAACTGTTTGAAGTTGTTGGTGTTTAGACCACGTATTTTGTAGTCTTATGTACCATTACGTACTTCAACCCAAGTACTGCGTTTTATACAGTGCTTTGTGAGATAATGTGTTGCGAATAAAATATGTTTCCTATTACTTATCAATGCATAAATAATGTAAATTGATGAAGCTAGTTTTATAAATCGGCTTTTGACACGTAATCAAGTATGCTAATCGATTATCTTGCATAGTATAACATATTTTGTAGAAGATTTCTATATAAATTGCACTCATATGTTCGATAGGAGGCTGATCCGAAAAATAATTTGAATTTATCACAAAATGATGTATAATAGGAGCAATTATTCATGAGAAATGAAGTGAGTTGGGTATTATTTCTCATTTCTGCGGAGTTTTTCCTTGATTTGTGCAAATTCCAAGAAAATTATTTGTTAGGAAGGCTTTTAACCTTCCAATCCTGTAGGTTATAAAAATTAAGAAAATAGAAAGGAACGGGAATACAATTGGGTCAATTTCATTATGAAACGCATTTACATACAACGGAAGCAAGCGCCTGTGCGCATGTGAGTGGAAAGGAGCAAGCCAGAAGGTACAAGGCTTCAGGGTATGATGGAATCATTGTAACGGATCATTTTTTTAATGGAAATACCTGTATTCCAACGGATCTGCCTTGGGAGAAACGGGTTGACCTGTTCTGCCTTGGCTACGAGAGTGCAAGAGAGGAAGGAGAGCGGATCGGATTGTCCGTGTTCTTTGGGTGGGAGGCTAGATTTGGCTCTACGGAGTTTTTGATCTATGGTTTGGATAAGCAGTGGTTAAAAAATAATCCGGAAATTATGTCCTGGTCCGTGGAAGAGCAATACCAAAGAGTACATGAGGCAGGAGGATTGGTGGTACATGCCCATCCTTTTAGGGAAGCATCTTATATCAAGGAGATACGGCTATTTCCGGATGCGGTGGATGCGGTAGAAGCAATCAATATCGGAAACACAAATAAAGATTTTGACGATAAAGCGGCAGAATATGCGAGGCAGCATGGGTTACTTATGACGGCAGGAACGGATTCGCACGGGATCGAACATAAGCGGAGCGGCGTTGCCTTTGGGCATAGGTTAAAGGGGATAAATGACTTTATTACAAGTATTAAAGCAGGAGAGTATGCTTTAATACAAGGCAAGTCTGTTTGATAGGAGCAAATATTATGCCTGTGGTTCAAAGTTTGCAGGTTAGTGTGAAGAAAAAACATCTTCACACGGAAGAAAGGCATGGGATATTTTATGAAAAAAACATTCGTAACGAAGGAACAACTAGAGGAAATAACGAAACATTATCCAACTCCTTTTCATATATATGATGAAAAAGGGATTCGGGAAAATGCCCGTAAATTGAAACAGGCTTTTGCCTGGAATCCCGGATTTAAAGAATATTTTGCGGTAAAAGCAACGCCCAATCCCTTTATTCTTTCGATATTAAAAGAGGAAGGCTGCGGCGTGGACTGCTCCTCCTACACCGAGCTTATGCTGTCCGAGGCGTTAGACTATAGCGGTCATGATATTATGTTTTCCTCAAACGATACACCGGCAGAGGATTTTGTAAAAGCAAAGCAGCTGAATGCAATCATCAATCTGGATGACTTTACCCATATCGATTTCCTGGAAAGGACAGCCGGCATCCCGGAAACCATCTGCTGCCGCTATAATCCGGGTGGTGTATTTAAAACAGCAAACGGAATCATGGATAATCCGGGAGATGCAAAATACGGTTTTACCAAGCAGCAGATGATTGATGGATTTCTCCTGCTGAAAAAGAAAGGTGTTAAGAACTTTGGAATCCATTCTTTTCTGGCAAGTAATACGGTTTCCAATGAATATTATCCGGTTCTCGCCGGCATCCTATTTGAATTGGCAGTAGAGCTACGGGAGAAAACCGGAGTGGATATTAAATTTATCAATCTTTCCGGCGGCATCGGTATCCCGTACCGTCCGGAGGAAAAAGCCAATGATATCCTTGTGATTGGGGAAGGGGTCAAAAAAGCGTATGAAGAGATCCTGGTACCGGCAGGCATGGGGGATGTGGCGATCTATACGGAGCTGGGCCGTTTTATGCTGGCGCCTTATGGGCATCTTGTTGCAAAAGCAATCCATGAGAAGCACATCTATAAGGAGTATATTGGATTGGATGCGTCCGCGGTGGATCTTATGCGGCCGGCAATGTACGGTGCCTACCATCATATCACGGTGATGGGGAAGAAGAATGCTCCCTGCGATCATAAATATGATATCACCGGCTCCCTCTGTGAGAATAATGATAAATTCGCAATTGACCGGATGCTTCCAAAGATTGCAATAGGAGATCTCCTAGTCATTCACGATACGGGTGCGCACGGCTATGCGATGGGGTACAATTACAACGGAAAATTAAAGGCGGCAGAGCTTCTTCTTAAGGAAGATAACACGGTACAGCTAATTCGCAGAGCGGAAACACCAAAAGATTATTTTGCAACCTTTGATTTCTGCGATATCTTAAAAAAGATGAAGTATGAAAATTGATCGATTATTCCCCTGCAATTTTTGTTTTTGCAGCGAATATTTTCTTTCCATTGATGATAAGATATAATGTAACTTTTGAGCAGAAAAAATGCAAATTTTTATGAAAGTGATTAAGGTTGACAAGAAACAACCGATACGATATAATACTTTGAATGTATTGTAGACGTATTAAAATCGTGTTTTTATACGATTTTATAATCATGAAGGAAGAAGTATTAGAAAGGGTAATAATTCTTTTATTCATGAATAAAAGCAATATGGAGGAAGGGTGTTTTTTATGATGGCAGAGAAGAAAAATATATTAACTTACGAAGGGTTACGTAAGCTTGAAGACGAAATTCATGACTTAAAAGTAAATAAACGTAAAGAAGTGGCACAGAAAATCAAGGAAGCCAGAGAGCAGGGGGACTTGTCTGAGAATGCAGAATATGATGCAGCGAAGGACGAGCAAAGAGATATTGAGGCTAGAATTGAGGAAATAGATAAAATACTTAGAAATGCAGAAGTCGTTGTAGAGGATGAAGTGGATGTTGATGTAATTAATATCGGCTGTAAAGTTAAAATCTATGATGTGGAATATGATGAGGAATTAGAATATAAAATTGTAGGCTCTGCGGAAGCGAACAGCTTAAAGGGAAGAATATCCAATGAATCTCCGCTCGGAATGGCCTTACTTGGCAAACGCGAAGGGGATACGGTGGATGTGGAAACCCATACCGGTACAATTCAGTATAAGATTTTAGAGATTCAGAGATCCAATTAATTGCTTTACAGCAGATAGAGAATACGAAGGCAGGATACTTACGACTGCGATAAGAGGTGAAAAAATGTCGGAGGAAAGAATTCAGACGGAACAGGATATTAACGAGCTTTTAAAGGTAAGAAGAGCAAAGCTTACGGAACTTCAGGAGAACAGCAAGGACCCATTTCAGGTTATGAAGTATGATGTAACCTATCATACCGATGACATTGTAAATCATTTTGAAGAAATGGAAGGCAAGACGGTTTCGATCGCCGGACGTATCATGACAAAACGAGTTATGGGAAAAGCATCCTTTTGCAATATCCGGGATTTGAAAGGGGATATTCAGGCATATGTCAGACGAGATGAAATTGGTGACGAACCTTATGCTGATTTCAAAAAATATGATATAGGCGATATCATTGGTATAGAGGGAGAAGTATTTAAGACCCATACCGGTGAAATATCCGTCAAAGCAAAGAAAGTAATCTTATTAAGTAAGAGTTTGCAGATATTACCGGAGAAGTATCATGGACTAAAGGATACGGATACGAGGTATCGTCAGAGATATGTTGACTTGATCGTGAATCCGGAGGTACGCGATACCTTTATCAAACGTTCCTTTATTATCCGAGAGATAAGGAAATATCTTGATTCCAGAGATTTTATAGAGGTTGAGACACCGGTGCTTGTTCCAAATGCCGGTGGTGCAGCTGCAAGACCGTTTAATACCCATCACAATGCACTGGATCAGGATATTCATTTGAGAATATCACTGGAGCTGTATCTGAAGCGTTTGATCGTCGGCGGATTGGAAAGGGTGTATGAAATCGGAAGGGTATTCCGTAATGAGGGATTATCCGTACGTCACAATCCGGAATTTACTTTATTGGAACTATACCAGGCATATACGGATTACCATGGTATGATGGACCTTGTAGAGGAGCTATTCCGCGAGGTTGCAACGAATGTACTCGGTACGACCACAATAACCTATGACGGTGTTGAAATAGATTTATCAGAGCCATTTGAACGATTGACAATGGTCGATGCGGTGAAGAAATATGCCAACGTTGACTTTATGCAGGTACCGGATGAGGCTGCTGCAAAAGCATTGGCAGATGAGCATCATATCGAGTATGAAGCGAGACATAAGAAGGGGGATATCCTGAATCTGTTCTTTGAGACTTATGTGGAGGAGCAGCTGGTACAGCCTACCTTCATCATGGATCATCCCGTGGAAATATCTCCGCTGGCGAAGAAGAAACCGGAAAATCCGGACTATACCGAGCGGTTTGAGCTGTTCATAACAAAGAGAGAGATGGCAAATGCTTTCTCCGAGTTGAATGATCCGCTGGATCAGAGACAGCGTTTTGAAGCACAGGAAGCACTAAGAGCTGCCGGTGATGAGGAAGCCAACCAGATGGATGAGGATTTCTTAAATGCATTGGAGTACGGAATGCCTCCAACTGGCGGAATTGGAATTGGTATTGACCGTTTTGTGATGCTACTTACCGGTTCTTTGGCAATCCGGGATGTGTTATTATTCCCGACAATGAAGTCTTTATCGTAAAAAATGGCGTAAAATCAGCGGTTACAGGCAATTAGTGTCGGAATTTACGACCAAATAAGAGAACACGTTAAAAAAAGGACTTCCCTAAGCGGAAGTCTTTTTTATGTGTCAAGAATTATAAAGTAATTATTATAGTTTGAAGAAAAAGATAGATAAAAGTAATTACATTTGATATAATGATATTTGGAAAGGTAGGTAAAATCTATGAAAAGTCAAGAAATCATTCCTGACCATCATCAAATGACGGAGTTTCTACGAGGGCAGGCATCAAAGATATTTGATGATGTGGCACAAAATGACAAGGTTGTGTTGGTGAATAAGAATAGTAAACCGCAAAATATAATTATCTCTTATGACAGGTATTGTCGTCTTAAAGAGAATGGTGCGGATATTTAGGAGGCGTAGATATGGATAGGACAGCAATGATAAATACGATAGGTATTGAGTATCACACACCGAATATCGAAGGCGGTGAGTATAGCTATGTGCAAGAGGCGGGTTCAAAAGATAAATTGGTTAGGGCATCGGGAAGAACTCCGGAACATTTTAAATTAGACATTCGATTTGAACATAAAGATGTTGTTGTTTTGATTGAAACAAAACAGCGTTTTACGAAAGACGATGAAAAACAATTATTGGATTATTTGCAAGAAGAACGAGCATTGCACTACGGAAAAAAAATAGTAGCAATTCTTGCAAATACTAAAAATGACAAGATTAAAGTGTGGCAATCTGAAATAGATGATGAGCACTTGTTAGAAGATGAGACTGTTCTTGATAGAATGGAACATTATGTACGCTTATTTGAGGTCAGCAAGCAAAACGATAGAGAGAAGGTGTTAAAAAATACATCCGACCTTAATACGCTGCTTCATAAGATGGACATTGACGAAAAGAAGAGAAGCCAATTTGTTGGCACAACGCTATTATATATCAAAGATATGGTCATCAAATCTGGAGCAAAGCATATAGACGCGAATCTCGAAAAGAAGTTTAAGGATATTTGGAATTCCTTGAATAGTGAGGCTATAAGAGGAGCCATAAAGGGAGTCTTGGATGATTTGCTTGATGGTTCCGACAATAAGGCAAAGAAAATCGAATTATTACAGCGTAACGTATTGAATGACCAAAAAGTACGCAAACTCTCTACAAGTAATTGGGTTGATATATTGGATTATATTTTGATGAAAATTTATAAATACATCGATGCTGATAGTTCAGAGGGGCAGGATATCTTAAACCTTTTCTTTATTGCATTTAATAAATATACGGGAAAGAAGGATAAGAACCAAGCGTTTACACCAGACCATATAGCGGAGTTTATGTGTAGAGTTGCCGAAGTAGATCGCACGAAGGTGGTTATGGACATAACATGTGGTAGTGGTTCATTTCTTGTACAAGCTATGGTTAAAGAGCTTGCAGATTGTTCAAGAGGCAAGAAGGATGAAGAAGCAAAGGCTTTGCGTAAAGAGGTTACATCTAGTCACATCTATGGGATTGAAAATGAAGAGGTTGCGTATGGCTTGGCTACAACAAATATGTTAATACATGGTGATGGTAATTCAAATATAAAGTTCGCTAGTTGCTTTGATTGCGAAAACTTTATTATAGATGCTTCACCAGATATTATCCTTATGAATCCCCCTTATAATGCGAAGCCAAAGGAGATACCCGAAAGGTATAAAAAGGATTGGGGTAATTCAAAAAACGGCAAAGAAGACCCAACAAAGGGAATGGTATTCATTCACTATCTTTCAGATGTAGTAGATAAAATGAATGAACAACGCGAAAAGAATAAACTTTCTCGCAAAACTGTAAAATTAGTAGTTCTCTTACCGGTCTCAACGGCGATTGGCTCAAAGAGTAAGATTATAAGCAATGAGAAAACTTACATGTTGGAACATAATACACTCGATGCTGTTTTTACATTGCCTGATGATGTATTTCACCCTGGAGCATCTGTTTCTGCTTGTTGTATGGTGTTTACATTAGGAAAGCCTCATAAATTGCCGGATGGGACTGTTAATGAAACATTTTTTGGCTATTTCAAGAAGGATGGGTTTAAGAAAAAGAAAAATTTGGGTCGAGTAGAACAATTCGATAATAATAATCAGAGTATATGGAAAGGTATCGAGAGTGAATGGCTATCATTATATCGCAATAAGAAGTCGGTAGATGGATTGTCGTCAACAGCCGTTGTATCTGGAGATGATGAGTGGCTTTGCGAAGCATATATGAGGACAGATTTTAGTACACTTAAAGAAGATGATTTCCAACAATCACTCAATGAATATCTTGCTTATCTGATGAAGGAGGGTAGGATATATGAATCTTGATATTAGCAAATGGCAAGAGTTCCGAGTAGATGCGTTATTTCCTGTTTTGAAGAATGGTAAAGCAAACCAAGGAATGCTTGAAGAGGGAACAGAATGTTTTTATGTTGGAGCTAAAAAAAATGATAATGGTGTTATGATACATTGCGCAAAGGATATGTCACTTGTATCAAAAGGTAATTGCATTGTTTTTATCTGTAATGGCCAAGGTTCGGTAGGATATGCCAATTATATGGATGTTGATTTTATTGGAACAACAGATATTGTCGCTGGATATAATGAAAATCTTAACGAGTATAATGGTGTCTTTTTGGCTACAGTTTTCTGCAAAGAAAGACCAAAGTATTCATTCGGCAGAAAGTGGAAAACTCATTTAAAAGATACAGTAGCAAAGCTACCGACAAAACTTAACGCAGATGGTACTTTTTATATTGATGAATCCCATGAATATTCAGAAGAAGGATATGTTCCAGATTGGGATTTTATGGAGAATTATATAAAGTCTCTAAGACATAAACCATTAACTACTTCGAACAAGGCTAAAAACAAATTGGAACTTGATATCGTTGGTTACCATGAATTTGAATTCGGGAAGCTGATTTCAAAAATATATAAAGCCAAAGCAATCAATAAAGATGAGTTAGATGAAGCCGAATCGATAGAAGACTCTATCAGGTACATTACAAGAACAGCAGAGGATAATGGTTGTGAGATGCGAGCGGTTCTATCTGATGTAGAAAGGAAAAAGATAGAGAAACCTAATGCGATAACGATAGGGGATACGACCGCGACATGTTTTTATCAAAATGAGGAATTTATAACCGGAGACCATATAATAGTAGTGAGAGCTGATTGGCTCAATAAATATACGGCAATGTTCGTACTAACCTTCCTAAATAATGAACATTTCAAATATTCTTATGGAAGAGCTTATCTGATGGATAGGGTAAAAGAAACTATAGTCAAACTCCCCTATAAAAAGAATAATGATGGAACTCCGATTTTAGATGAATCACATAAGTATTCTGATGAAGGTTATATTCCAGATTGGGAATACATGGAAAATTATATTAAATCACTGCCTTATGGCGATAGAATATAGGGAGTGATAATTATAGCTACAGAGCGCTTTTGATTTGTTATAATCTATGGTGAATAGTTTATTTCAGTGATTAGAAGAAAACGTAGAAAAAAAGAGAAATGGATCTGAAATCAAATCAGTTCCATTTCTTTATTATTGGTTTAATAGCGAGTCTAAGAATGCCATAGCTTCTTGCTTTTGTTCTTCGGTAGGTTCAAAGTCTTCACCTGATTCGATATCTGAATCTACGTAAGGAATAAACGAATTGTCAATATGTAAAAATGATAAAAATTCAGATTCGGGAATTGTAAAGCGGTAATAAAAAGATTTTGTATTCTTTTTAAGCGAAGCATCTAATTTGGCACATTCTCTCTTCTTCTCATAATCAGACAGATTTGAAGATAATAGCGCATTTCGTTGTTTAATGTAATTCATATAGTAATCAGGAATAGAAATATGAATCTGTTCATCGGAGCGAGAGATAAAATCTCTAATATCAACGATGAAGTTTGATATTCGTTTGCCTTCAATGATTTCGGAGTCGTTCATCTTGTTAGTAGAGTTGCGGTATATCCAATCTAAAGAATATCCAAATTTCTTTGAAAGATATAATGAACTCTCAAGAGGTAAATTACTCTCAAAATATTCATAGTTTCGAATTGTCTTTTCCCCGACCTTCAACTTTTCGCCCATCTCTTTTTGAGTATAGCCCAACTCTTCCCTAATAATCTGAATGTTGGTTTTGATTATTTTCTTATATTTGTTGCCCATATATTCCATCTCCTTAGGCGGAAATTTAATTTCCGATATATTCGTAAACCAATATAGCATAAAAATCGTGTTTAATAAAGACATCGGAAGCGCAACCGAAATAAAAAAGCAGATGCCGATATCAGCAGAAGCGGAAAGGAAAAAACATGGCTAAGTTAGTAGGAATGAAAGTTACTACAAGACAGGATGGAACAAAGGGCTATTTATACAATTTTGCAGACTCTTTTTCAGACTATGATAAAGAGCATGCAGAGTGCCGTGGAAGTCAGGTCTTCTCTGAGTATTCAACAAAGGCTTTTGATGTCAATGTTGGAGATGAAGTAGATGTTATCTATACAAAAGGCTTCCAGAACAAAGCTGTCCTTATGGATATCCTTGTGGTTTCTGAAAACAAGATAAAGATAAACAATAAGTAATGTTTAGTCTTGGCATTGGGGGGCATTTTTAATAATGCCCCTTTGATGTTGAGAAGAAAGGATAAATATGACTAACGAAGTAAATAACAAATATATTGAAAATAAACAGAACAGGGAACGGAGTGTTTGCCACTGGAAATTGGCTATATGTCAGGTGAGACAGTATCCGATACTTCTTATTTTTGTGTTACCGATTATCGCCCTGACGATATTTGCTTGGATAAAGATGGATATTATATTATCTATTTTTGATGTTCCGAAGTTCCTTTTACCTGTTTATACAGTTACACTAAAGATTCTTGGCGTTTTGATTCCGCTTTCGTTTGTCTTGGGAACTATTGATGCCATCGGATCATTGTTCGCTCGAAAGGATGAAACGACAATACAGATGGCTTTTGAGGAAAAGGAATTGAGAAACGGTAGTCCGATTCTTATGTATAAGCGGAAAGACAAAAAGCGAGGGGTAATTATCCGAGAGTGGCATTCTCCTATACCATTGAAAATATGGGTAGAACGGCAGGATAGAATTGAGCATCAAATGAAGGAGCATCTTGTAAAAGAATTGGATTATGATTCCAGAGTTAATGATAATAGGATTCTTATGTGTTCAACAAAGGGAATAAAACCTGTAGAAGAAGATAAGCATGTTTATGATATGAATTTGGAAAATGATTTGGAGAAATATGTAAAATGATTCAGCTTGGATATAATGTTTTGACCGAAAAGCCAATTATGGCAGATATGGAACAGACGGGGCATATCTGTATTGTAGGTGGCACAGGCTCTGGAAAGTCAGTTGGAACACTATACTTTTTATATAATCTCTTGAAAAACTACTATGTAAAGCTCACTATATGTGATTTTAAGAAATCGGGAGATTATAAAGGCATATCAGATTGTTTTGCAGAATTCGACGAAGTTACACAATGCATTGAAGAATACTACGAAGAGTATGAATGCACACCAGAAAATAATTCACAGATAAAGCTTTTGCTTATAGATGAATACGCAGGATATATGATATGGGCTACTCAAAATGATAAGAAGAAGGCAGAAGAAATCAAACAGAAAATAAGCGAGATTTTGATGCTCGGACGTTCTAGACATTGCTTTGTATGGTGTATTCAGCAACGAATTTCGGCTTCTTTGTTTCCGTCTGGTATAGGAGCAATCGACAATTTTCAAATATGTATTGGGCTTGGACGTTTGTCGGTTGATAGCCGTAAATCTTTGTTTGCAGGAGAACATCTTGAAAATATGGCATTTGAGGAGCGTTATCATCCAAAGACCGGACAGGGATTAGTGCTTATTGATGGACAGGAATTGCAACCATTACAGATACCTTGTATAAGTGATAAAGCCCGACTGAGATTGTTATTGCAGGAAATGGCAAGAGATAAGGCAGATGAGAAAAAACAATAATTGTGCCGTTGAGGGCGGCGGCGAAGCCGCAAGCCCTCAAACGGTCGCAAGTATTACCGACCGTTAGTGCACACGTGCGATTTATCCAGTAACTACAAGGCTTAAAAGCTTTGTGCGTGGTATTGAACAAAATGAACAGGGGGTGATTATAATAGACCCACAATCCTTCATGTATCAATTAACGATTAACGCTCCTAAGGAAAAGGGTTATAACCATGAACAGATAGTTGAAATCATCAAGGATAATTTTAAGACGATTAAATATTTTTGTATGGCTGATGAAGAAGGCTCTATGTATCATACACACGTATTTGTTGTATTTGCATCAAGAGTAAGATTCAGTATGGTTAAACGTTATTTTCCTGAAGCGCACATCGAAAAATGCAGAGGGGCAATATCGGACAATGTTAATTACATAAAGAAATCTGGGAAATGGGAATTAGACGAAAGTAAGCAGGAAAAAAAGATTGAAGGCACTTTTGAAGAATACGGAACACAGCCGCCCGACAGCAGAGGTAAAAGAAGCGATATGTCGGACTTGTATCAGATGGTTCTCGATAATATGACTAACGCCGAGATTCTTGCAACTAATCAGGATTATATATTACAGATTGATAAACTCGACAAAATCCGTACTACCATTCTGACGGAAAGATTTAAGGAAACAGTTCGGCTTGATTTGGAAGTAATATATATCAGCGGTGCTACAGGAACAGGAAAAACGAGAGGTGTTCTGGAAAACAACGGTTATTCAAACGTTTACAGAGTTACGGATTATCTGCATCCGTTCGATGGATATACGTGTCAGCCTGTAATATGCTTTGATGAGTTCCGTTCATCCCTCAAATTAAAAGAAATGCTCCTGTACTGCGATATATACCCGATAGAATTGCCGAGCCGCTATGCAAACAAATTTGCCTGTTACAATAAGGTCTATATTGTTTCAAATTGGTCTTTGGAAAAACAATATCCTGAGATACAGCGAGAAGATGAAGAATCTTGGAATGCGTTTCTGCGAAGAATCCATAAAGTGATTGTTTATGATAAATCAGGAAAACGGACAGAGTATAATTCCGTAAAGGATTATCTTGATAGAAACGATGGCTTTATTGAATATACAGGAGATGAAGAATTACCTTTTGATTGAAAGGGGTGTCAGACATGAAAAAAGAAGTTCCCATCTGGGAGAAATCAAATCTGACATTGGAAGAAGCGTCTGCATATTTTGGAATCGGAATAAACAAATTAAGAGATATGACAAATGACCGTAATTGCAAATATGTTATTTGGTGCGGCAATAAACGTCTGATAAAGAGAAAATTATTCGATGAATACTTAGAAAAGACGTATTCAATATAAATGTTCAGAGATGTAAGTTTTTGTAGACAAAGAGGACACGCCTGCTATAATGAAAACAGACGTGTTCTCTTTATTTGTCAGGAAGAAGCTTTTATGGCGATAGAGAGACGCAAGGATAATAAAAACAGGGTCTTAAAGGAAGGAGAATATCAAAGAACAAACGGAACGTTTGAGTATAAGTGGAGAGACAAGCGAGGAAAAAGACATTCCATATACGCCAAAACGCTTGACGAACTGCGAGAGAAGGAAATTGATGTTTTACGTGATGCTCTGGACGGTATCAGGGCAGACAAGAACGATCTAACCATCAATGACTTATATTATCGGTGGGTACAGTTAAAGAAGGGTTTGAAAGCAAATACCTTTCAGAATTACAAGTATTCATATACGCAGTATGTTGAGCCTGATTTCGGAGAGATACACATTGTCGATTTGAAGCGGTCAGATATTAGAGCTTTTTATAATCATCTGGCAGATTCACAGCATTTGAAAGCTAACACGATTGACAGCGTACACACGGTACTGCATCAGGTTTTGGAGTTAGGCGTTGAGGATGAATACCTGCGTTACAATCCTGCGGATAACGCTTTGAAGGAATTGAAGAAGGCTCATAATCACGATACAGAAAAGAGAAGGGCTTTAACGATTCCAGAACAGGACTTGTTCGAGGATTTCTTGTCGAAGGAAGGTCAATATCATAGATGGTATCCTATCTTTACTGTCATGTTATGGACAGGGATGAGAGTAGGAGAAGTTACAGGGCTTCGTTGGGAAGATATTGATTTGGAAGAAGGTACAATCAGCGTCAATCATACACTCGTGTATTTTGACAAGGGCGGTTCAGAAAGATGCGGTTTTGCTGTAAATACTCCTAAGACAAAAGCAGGTGAAAGAACAATCCCGATGCTCCCGAAGGTGAAAGAAGCCTTTATCATGGAAAAAGAGTATCAGAAGGAAGTGGAATTGTCTTGTAATGCCGTTGTTGATGGATATACGGACTTTATCTTTATCAATCGGTTTGGCAATACACAGCATCAAGGAACTTTGAATAAGGCTCTGCGCCGTATAATCAGGGATTGCAATTATGAGGTTCTTGATAAAGGCGAAAAAGATGCGGTGATTCTTCCGAGATTCAGCAATCATTCACTTAGACACACGTTCACAACCAGAATGTGCGAAGCAGGGGTCAATATCAAGGCGATGCAGGATATATTAGGTCATGCGGATGCTGAGACCACTTTACAGATTTACGCAGATGCAACGAAGGAAATGAAAAGGGCTGAGCTTATCAACTTTGAGGACTACTTCGATGCACTGAAAGAAGCACAGGAAGGTTAAGAAATGAATTTACGACCAACTTACGACAGATTTACGACCACTTACAAAGAGATGTATAGATATGTAAAATAATGGTGTAAAAGAGATGTCCGTAAAATAAGCATATAAAGACTTATAACGGACTATAAATAATCAGGAATGATTTCCCGACAATGAAGAACAAAGATTGATTATTATAGAAACAGGACGAATAAAAAATAAAAACTCGTAACATGAACTTAGTAATTAATTCTAGGAATTCACGTTTCGATATTCGCTTGTCGTGATTATATGGGCTGTCTCGTATTTTTGAGGCAGCCCATCTGTCATTAAATAGTAAGATGTAATAAACCACCGCTATGCGGAAGTAATAACAGCCGCAGGGTATTTATTTCCTTGTATATTCCTTCTTTGCCTTGTACATCCAATAAATTATGAAATATATAACAAATCTATAATTAGAAATCCCCGATTTAAAAAAATGTCTCGAAATTCCTTTTTATCTATGATATAATACAAACGGAATGAGGAAATGCAAGTTTACTTGCAATTTCCGAGTGGAGTGCCAAGATCATGAACCGTTTTTGTTCATGATATAATATCCGCGATAAGCAGATTAGTCAAAGTAAGCAGGAACATTTACCGAGCTTGCTCGAGGAAATGCTCATGATTACTTTGATGAGTGTAACGTGAACGAGGGAGCTAAAGCGACCGAGTTCCTAATCTGCGTAGCATGGTATCACAAAGAAAGCATAAACTAAGTAAATTTGCTTTCAATATAAGTTCTAAGTATCTTGCAATTGAATATTTCTGGTAAATCCTGTGAATGATTGTAATAGATATTCCGGATTTGGAGGAGAATATGTTAAATAACAGAAAAATCAGATTGATGACCAAACTGGCTATGTTTGAAACGAAAGAGGGCAAGGAAGACATCCGTCTGAGCAAATATTACAAAACCGACTATGTCAGGTATCAGGTATTAAAATCAGTCCTAACTACTACGCTGGGCTATTTGTTGATTTTGGTCCTGGCTTTCCTGTACAAATCAGAATATATCATTAAGAATGCAGTTTCTCTGGATTACAAAACAATTGGATCCTACATCCTGGGAATTTATATTCTGTTGATTACCGTTTATGGATTGGGATCCCTTGCATGGTTTTCCTTCCGATATGATGCATCAAGAAAAAAACTGACTCGGTATTTTAAGCTTCTCAAGAAAATGAATAAAATCTATAAAGAAGAGACAACAGAGTCTTAAGTTTAGGAGGATAAGAAAATGATGCCGTTACTTGTATTTAGAGAACGTGTTAAAAATTTTTATCAAAGAAGTGATATATATTTAGTGCCAATAATTAAATTTATTTTTGCTTTTATTGCTTTTCAGGCGATAAACAGTGAGATCGGTTATGATGGAAGACTGAAGTCTTTTTTGGTTGTATTTATCATGTCATTACTCAGTACATTTACTCCACCCGCGATTATGGTGCTGCTGGCAGCAGCTGCTGCAACGCTTCATGTCTATTTTGTTTCGCCGATTTTATCGATATTAATTGTCGTTATTTTATTGGTACTTTACCTTTTGTTTGCAAGATATACACCTCGCTTGGGATATGTCATTCTGGCGATTCCGATTCTGTATATTTTAAAGATACCTTATATGATTCCAATTCTGCTTGGAATTATATCCACTCCAATTGCCATTATTCCGATGAGCTGCGGAGTTATTTTGTATTTCGTTTTTCAGGTGATTAAGACAGCGGTAACCATGCAGGTCAATATGACGGTAGAGGATATTCTGCTGGTATATACCTATGTGATTGATAATTTGGTCGGCAATAAGCAGATGATTATGACCATCGTTATTTTTTCGCTGATGCTCATAGTGACTTATTTTGTAAGAAGAATGCGGTTCGATTATGCATTTGAAATATCCGTTGCAGCAGGTGCGCTGACCGGACTTTTAGGTTTTTTAGTGAGTTATTTGATTCTGGGGAAGTCCAGCCAGATTTTTAGTATGATTTTAGGAATCATTGCGTCCGGAGTGATTGTATTTTTCGTTAATTTCTTTAAGTTAACTTTGGATTATTCCGGCGTAGAGCATGTGCAGTTTGAGGATGATGTATACTATTATTATGTGAAAGCAGTACCGAAGGTGACCGTAACAACTCCGCAGAGAAATGTAAAGCATATTAATGTAAAAGATTTCAGCAGTCAGTCTTTACGTTCGGATTGGAATGATGATACGGATGCCGATGATTATGATGAAGACGAGGATACCTATCAAGAGGATCATCATGACTATACATATCATCGCAGACCGATTGATCGAAATAGAAATGATGATCGCTAGGTAAGGTAAACCACAGGGGAGAGGTATATGGAGGCAATAAGAAATTTTATCAATAATTTGGTGTGGTTATCTCTTCCGAAGATAAATCCCACTGATATCGTTGAAATTATCATATTGGCATTTATTATTTACCACTTAGTTAAATGGGTTAAGAATACCAGGGCGTGGTCTCTGGTTAAGGGTTTGGTTGTCATTATGATATTCTGGCTTTTTGCCGTTATTTTTGAACTCAATGTTATCCTGTGGATTATATCGAATACAATAAGTGTGGGAATTATCGCGGTTATTATCGTATTCCAGCCGGAGTTTCGTAAGGCTCTGGAGCAATTGGGGCAGAAGAATCTTATGAAATCAATTCTTTATTTTGATGATTCCAGGGATAAAAATGAGAAATTTTCAGATCATACCGTTAATGAGATTATCCGTGCCACTTTTGAGCTGGCAAAAACAAAAACAGGCGCATTAATTGTAATTGAAGAGGATATGCCTTTAAATGATTTTGAAAATACTGGTATACCAATCGATAGCTTAATCAGCAGCGAATTGCTAATCAATATCTTTGAACATAATACTCCTTTGCATGACGGTGCAGTGATATTAAGAGGCGACCGAATTGTGGCAGCTACCTGCTATCTGCCTTTGTCCGATAACATGCAGCTGAGTAAAGATCTGGGAACAAGGCATCGTGCCGGCATTGGAATCAGTGAGGTGTCGGACAGCCTGACGATCATCGTTTCGGAGGAAACCGGCAAGGTTTCCATTGCCATGGGTGGGAAACTGATTCGAAATATTGATGGCGACTATCTGCGGTCGAAGCTCTCGGATGCCCAGAGAAAAATAACCGAGGTGAAAAAGTTGAAGCTATGGAGGGGAAAAAATAAAGATGAAGGATAAGTTGATGAATAATCTCGGCTTAAAAGTTCTCTCCGTTGTGCTTGCGGCAATCTTATGGATTGTAATTACCAATGTAGATGACCCGGTAGGGTCAAAAGACTTTGATAATGTCACCGTGCAAATTGTAAATGAAGATGTCATTACGAAATTGGATAAGGTGTATGATATCGTTCAGGGAGAGACCATCGATTTTACGGTTGAGGCAAGACGTTCCGTTCGGGATGATTTGAAGGCATCCGATTTTAAGGTTACCGCGGATTTTACGAAATTATCGGATGTCTATGCCGTTCCCATTGAAATAACCTGCCCGAAGTATGGCGATGCCGTCGTCGTGACGGGGGGCAAAGACCAGAGAATGATCGTCAGCCTGGAGGAATTGGTAAACGAGACGTTTAAGGTAAATATCAATCAAAAGGGTGAAGTGGCGGAAGGCAATTTTGTCGGTCCAACGACAGCCAATCCCAACATTATCACCGTATCCGGACCGAAGTCAAGGATTGAGCGTATCTCGGAGGTTGTCGTTGATGTGGATGTAACAGGTGCTTCGGATTCCTTCCATTCGGTCGGACAGCCGAGGGTGTTTGACGAGAATGGGAAGGAAATGGATGTTTCCTACATTGACTTTAATGAAAATTATGTAGCGATCAATGTGGATATATATAAAACGAAAGAGATTAATCTGCAGATTTCAACCGGAAATCCGGCAGAGGGATATGTCATGACGGGGATTGAATATGAGCCGAAGAGAATTGTGGTTGCCGGCAAGGAAGAGGATATCCGAAGAATTCGATACCTGCCCGTGAAGTATAACATTAGCAATGCTACGGAGGACATATCGGAAGAGATCGATCTTCAGGAAGAATTACCTGAGGGAATTATTATCGTCGGAGAAGATAAAACGGCGGTCATCAATATTAAGATTGAGAAGATGAATACGAAGGATATAACAATCTGGCCGGGAGACATTGATTTTAAAAATAAATCCACATCCTACAGTTTGTATATTAATACTACCGGGCCTATGCAGGTAACTGTCATGGGTCCGGAAAAAGAATTAAATGATATCACAAGAGCTACATTAAAGCCATTTATTGATTTGGCGGATTTTAAAAATGGTTCTTATACAGAACATATCAATTTTGATGATTTAATGGTACATAGCCAGGTTACGATTAGTCCAGAAGTTAGTTTTGATCTTGCACTGTTAGACTGAAGTTGTCTTTAGGATAGGAGGTATAGCATGGTTAGCTGTAAATTGATAATTGACATTCCTGCTGGTTTGCATTTGAGGCCGATCAGTATATTATGCAGCCGTTCCATTGATTTCCAGTCTTCCGTATCGATTAGAATTGGCGATAAAACGGTCAATGCGAAAAGTGTCTTGGGCGTATTATCTGCCTGTGTAAAGAATGGAGACGAAATCGAACTGATCTGTGACGGCCAGGACGAGGAAGAGGCACTGGAGATATTAAGTGATATGATCAAAAGCGGTCTTGGTGATGAATTCATAAAAAAGCAATAAAATGGTTGCAAAAAAATATACGAATGATATAATTTAAGTCACTATTAGAAGCAGGAGCAGATTCCTTATTACCGATAGTGACTTTTTTTATTTTTTTCACGTTATCGGATTAAAAGACTAAACTGCTAAATTGTAATACCTTACAGGAAGGATAGGAGTGCCATAAGTACTTTTAAGACTTCGATAGGAATAGGACCTTATATATATTCATTTGGCTGCCTTACCTTCCTTGGCATATTCTCCTTTAAGCCTCTAAGCTTAGTGAGAATATCGCGCAAGCAGGCTCTATTTTCACCTGAGTCTTAAATCGAACATAAACTGCCTGCGTCAGCCAGTCTTAGCCAACCTGAACATAATATATAAGGTCCGATTCCTATTTGCGTTTTTATATGACTTATGGCACTCCTATCGCGAAGAGCAATTAAATTTTAAGGAAAGGATATGGTTTCATTGGGACTCGAGTAGATAAGAGAACTCTGTTTATTGTCAAAAAGTATAGTGTGAATAGTCTCGCAAAAGAACTGCAAGACTTTGGAAGAATAGCAAAAACAGCTATTCTTCAGGATTTATGCCCAAAAAGCAAGGGCGTTAGTGTTACTTATCGACTCCATGGCTAATATGACGCTTTGCCAATTTATCTTGGATAAAAATTATCGCAAATCATATCGAATGGAGGATTCGTATTATGTTAAATTATAAAAGATATCAAAGGAATCCGGTGGTTCCTTTACCGGATAGGCAATGGCCCGACAAGCAAATTGAAAAGGCACCAATCTGGTGTAGTGTTGATTTACGGGACGGTAATCAGGCTTTGATTGAGCCGATGGTTGTGGAGGAAAAAATCGAATTTTTTCAGATGCTTGTTAAGCTTGGCTTCAAGGAAATTGAAGTCGGCTTCCCTTCGGCATCACAGATCGAATATGACTTCCTGCGGCAATTGGTGGATCGCAGGCTGATTCCGGAGGACGTAACGGTTCAGGTTTTGGTACAATGCAGGGAGCATCTGATCAAGCGAACCTTTGAGGCTCTGGAAGGTGTTAAAAAAGCGATTGTGCATATCTATAATTCAACCTCGGCGCTGCAGCGGGATGTGGTATTTCGCATGAGCAAGGAGGAAATTAAAGAGATAGCGGTCGATGGGACGAAGCTGGTGAAGGAATATGCAGCGCATTTCCCCGGTAAAATCATTTTGGAGTATTCTCCCGAAAGCTTTACCGGAACGGAGGTAGAGTATGCTCTTGAGGTATGCAACGCAGTTATAGATACCTGGCAGCCTACCCCGCAGGATATGGTCATCATTAATCTTCCCGCAACCGTAGAGATGAATACGCCGAATGTCTATGCGGATCAGATTGAATGGATGAACTGTCATTTGAAAAATAGAGACAGCATTTTACTGAGTGTGCATCCGCATAATGACCGCGGAACCGGCGTTGCGATTACGGAACTGGCACTTATGGCAGGTGCCGAGCGGGTCGAGGGAACACTGTTCGGTAACGGAGAAAGAACCGGTAATGTGGATATCTTAACACTTGCTTACAATATGTTTTCCCAGGGAATTAATCCGAATTTAGAAATAGATCATATTAATGGCATCATAGAAATCTATGAGCGCCTATGCAAAATGAAAGTGCATGAAAGACATCCGTATGCCGGTAAGCTGGTATTTACCGCATTTTCGGGCTCCCATCAGGATGCGATCAATAAGGGGCTTCAGGCAATGAAGGAACGGAATAGTAAGATATGGGCAGTTCCCTATCTTCCAATCGATCCTGCGGATATCGGGCGCGAGTATGAACCGATTGTTCGTATCAACAGCCAGTCTGGCAAGGGCGGAGTTGCATTTATTATGGAATACTACTTTGGCTTTAAGCTTCCGAAGGGGATGCATAAGGAGTTTGCGGATGTCATTCAGAAGCTGTCGGAGAAGCAGGGCGAGGTAACTCCGGAGCAGATCATGAGTGAATTTAAGACCTGCTACATAGATAAAAAGGAGCCGTTCCATTTTAGAAAATGCAGATTTGAGGATGTTACGGACTATGACGATCCTTATAATACGAAAGTGTTCATTCAATATACCCACAATGGGGTGGAAAAGACCTTCGAAGAGGAAGGAAACGGACCGATCGATGCAATTCAACGAGGCCTGCAGAAGGAGATCGGTGCCGAGATTAAAATTCTTGACTATACGGAGCATGCCTTAGGCGGCGGCGCAAATGCGAAGGCGGCTGCTTACATCCATATGCTGGACTGTAAAACAAGGAAAGCCACCTTTGGCGTGGGCGTTAGTTCCAATATAACAAGAGCTTCGATTCGTGCAATATTCAGTGCACTTAATCGTCTCAAGCTGGGATAAAATAAAAAGGGTGTTGCGATACTGCAAGAGGGGCTGTAATCTTCCTTCACACACAGATCGAAAGACATAACATTCGTTTTGTACGCTTAGGTCACACAAAACGAACAATCTGTCTTTCAAACAGTGCATGATAGGAAGACCACAGCCCCTCTTACCGTATTGGCATTTGTTTTGGCATCGGATTCAAACCGATCGCATGGCAGTGTCGTCTGATATAGGATATGTCTGGGTTCGGATTGCTTTTGGCGCAGAAAAGATCCCGATTTTAATCGGATTATAGTTCATTGAAAATATGGGAAAACTATAGAATAAATATAATTATATGGAAATCATTGTGCCATTAGGAAAATGGTCGAACCTTGACTTGTTTTCGCTAAAATGCTATAATTCCCTTGCTGTAGTAACCGTAAAGAGGTTCCAAAATTATGGAGGTTGAAGTAATGAAAATAAGTGTGATCATTCCACATCATAGAGGTGAAGATTATCTCCGAGACTGCCTTGACAGTTTAAAAGAGCAATCGTATCGTGAGATAGAAATACTATTAATTTGCGACCAGGTTTCCTCTGATGAGCTAAATCTACTTTCGGATTACACGTCTGAACTGGATATCAAAGTGTTTCATTTGGAAGGAAAGACCGGTGTAGCTGCAGCCAGAAATTTAGGATTAAGAAAAGCAAGCGGAGATTATATATATTTTCTTGATAGCGATGATTATTTATATAGTGATACTTTAGAAATTCTTGCGCAGGCCGCAGAGGACGGCGAAGGCGAGCATGACATTATCTATGGTAAGAAGAAGCATACATGGTTTCATCGAAATACCTATTTTGCAAGAAATCAAGAGGAAGAGGATTCCGAGGAGGACGATGATACCAATGACACCGACAACGGTGCCGATAATGATGATGCAAAAGACAGCTCCGATGATACGACTGAGGGGGATCCCGATGAAGCCTCTGACAAAAAGAAAGATCGGGATGATTTTGAAGACGATCAAGAGGATAGCGAAGACAGTTCCGACGATGAGGAGTATGATTTAACGCCGGAAGAGCTGGAGATCCGCAGACAGGCAGTGATCCAGAAGGCTTACCGCGAATTGGTAAGCAAGAGAAAAGGGGTTCGCAACATCTCTGTTTTAAATATATTGTTTAAGCGCAGCTTTGTTGAGGAAAACAAGCTTTGCTTTTCAGAAGACCTAACGTATTTTTCCGATGTACCATTTCTGATGGAAGCGTTAGAGAAGACGGAGCAGTTTCAGAAATGCTATGCTGCCTTATATGTAAAAAGAAAGCATAACGACCCGGTGAATTTTCCATCCCTTTCCCAGGTCAGGGACCCGAATCGCTTTGACGAATTTATTTACGTGTATTACTGCACCATTCAGAAGGTAGCAGAGGATTCGGATCTGCGGTACCGATTTGATAAAAAATACATTTCTTATTATACGAAGACATTTGCACCCAAAATAAAGCGAAGCAATAACGGTGCCTGGCGTCAGGAGAATTTTATCCGGATGAGCGATATTGTCCGCGGAATGAGCCCGGAATTGATCCACGAGCAGAAGGGGTATAAGAAACGCATTATTAAAGCCTTGATGAAGAAGGATATTGAAAAATCACTTCGCATTGTAAAGGTACATTTGGGATATAAAAAATTAAAGAAAATATTTCGGAGTAAAAAGGCATTTTGCAAGTTCCTTTATATTCATTCGTTCTTGAAGAAACCCTTAAATGAGAACTGGATTATCTTTGAGAGCTTTTTTGGAAAGAGCTATTCAGACAGCCCCAAATATATTTATGAATATTTAGCAAAGAATTATCCCGACAAATACCGTTTTATCTGGGTTATCAATAAAAAGACAGAGATTCCTTATAAGCATAAAGAAATTAAACGCTTTAGCCTTGGTTATTACTATTACCTGGCAAGATGTAAATACCTCGTATTTAATGGAAGGCAGCCAGTCTGGATGGTGAAAAGGGAAGGAAATATATTTTTACAAACCTGGCATGGTACGCCGTTAAAGAAGCTAGTGTTTGATATCGATGATATCAGCTCGGCAACTCCAAAATATAAGCAGCAGGTATATAAGCAGTCCAGAGAATGGGATTACCTGATTGCGCCAAATGCATTCAGCAGTGAAACCTTCCGCAGATGCTTCATGTTCGATAAGACGATGCTGGAAACCGGATATCCAAGAAATGATATTCTGCATGCACCGGATCGGAAGCAGATTGCGGTTCACATAAAAAAGAAACTGCGTATTCCGGAGGATAAGAAAGTAATCCTCTACGCACCGACCTGGCGGGATGATGAATTCTATGCGAAAGGACAGTACAAGTTTGAGCTACATTTAAATCTGGAAATGATGCGGCGGGAGCTGGGACAGGAATATGTTCTCTTATTACGTACCCACTACTTTATTGCGGACAGCATAGATGTCAGTGCCTTAGAAGGCTTTGCGCACAATGTAAGTAAATACAATGATATCTCGGAACTATATCTGATCTCGGATATTTTGATTACCGATTATTCGTCCGTCTTCTTTGATTATGCCAATTTAAAACGTCCTATGCTTTTCTTTACCTATGATTTGGAGAAATACAGGGATGTACTTCGAGGCTTTTATTTCGATATTGAAAGAGAGGTTCCCGGACCGCTGGTATTTACCTCCGAAGAAGTCATCGATACCATTAGGAACATAGAGGAAATCAGTAAGCAATATAGCCAAAGATATGACGAATTTTACCATAGATTTTGTGAATGGGAAGATGGACATGCTTCCGAGAAAGTGGTAAAATCAGTTTTTGAGATAGAGGAAAAGAAATAATTATTGTAAGATTTTGCAGTGAGTTTACAATTGAAAGAGCCTGTAAGGTATTGCAGGCATGGAGGTTATAGTGGAGAAAGCATGGAATAATTTTAAAAAATACCGTTTTCTATTAGCAGAATTGGTAAAAAAGGATATTAAGTTAAAATACCGTCGTTCCTATCTGGGAATTTTATGGACGTTACTGGAACCATTACTAACGACAGCCGTATTGACCTTTGTATTCGGTAACCTGTTGGGAAAAGGCGGCAGGACATTTCCGGTATATATCTTGACCGGACGTTTGCTGTATAGTTTCTTCTCCAACTCAACGAAGGCAGCGATGAAGTCCATCCGGAAGAATAGCGGAATGATTAAAAAGGTCTATGTACCAAAGTATATTTATCCGTTATCGACGATTTTGTCGAACTATGTCATATTCCTAATATCTATGATTATTTTATTTTTGGCAACAATTGTATTTGATATAGAACCCACCTGGCATCTTTTTCAATCTGTGATTCCGCTGTCTCTGCTTTTGGTTCTTTCCCTGGGTATCGGAATGATCTTAGCAACAATGGCGGTATTCTTTCGTGATTTGGAATACCTATGGACTGTGTTTTTGATGTTAATTATGTATACCTGTGCGATTTTCTATCATGTAGATGACTTAAAGCTGGGCAATCGGATTTGGCTCTTTAAACTAAATCCACTTTATTTAATTATTTTAAATTTTAGAAATTCAATGTTTGGAAATCCTCTGGATATGGAAGCGCTCGTCCTTTCTACAATCTATAGCTTTGCTGCACTGATCTTCGGCGTGCTGTTATTCTATAAGGAACAGGACAAATTTATTTTGAACATATAATAAAGAGAAGAACATAACCAGATTGGTAGAACGGAGGTTCTTTTGAAAAACGAGGTAGTAAGGGTTGACCATGTCAGCATGCGATTCAACCTGATGGAGAAAAAGGTTGATAATCTGAAAGAATATGTAATAAAAATGATAAAGCGTGAGCTAAGATACCAGGAATTTTGGGCGCTTCGTGATGTTTCCTTCACGGTCAATAAAGGAGAACGCTTGGGTATTATAGGACTGAACGGTGCAGGAAAAAGTACACTGCTTAAAATTGTTGCCGGGGTGTTGAAAGCGACGGAGGGAGACATCTCGATCAAGGGAAAGGTGGTTCCGCTGCTGGAGCTTGGCGCCGGCTTTGATCTGCAGTATACTGGTGCGGAGAATATCTATCTGTACGGAGCTGTACTGGGGCATTCGAAGGAGTTTATCCAGGAAAAATATAATGAAATCGTGGAGTTCTCGGAGTTGGGGGAATTCATCGATGTTCCTGTGAAAAATTATTCCTCTGGAATGAAAGCAAGATTAGGATTTTCAATCGCTACAATCGTAGAACCGGATATTTTAATCCTGGATGAGGTATTGTCGGTAGGCGATGCAAAGTTCAGAAAGAAAAGTGAAAAGAAGATCATGTCCATGTTCGAAAAAGGGGTAACCGTTCTTTTCGTATCCCATTCCATTGACCAGGTTCAGCGGCTGTGTGACCGTGCGATTCTTCTGGAGCATGGAAGACTGGTTGCGAGCGGTTTGACCGATGAAGTCAGCAAAATATACGAAGATAAGATTAATTCGTAGATTACGGTAAATACTCAGATAGAATGATATGAGAGACAAAAGCCGATTTATATACTTGATTTCGTCAATTTGCACAATCTATGTGTTGACAAGTAATATGAAATAAATTTCATTCGCAACACGCAGTTCCGCAAAGCACTGCATAAAACGCAGTACTTGGATTGAAGTACGTAGTGGTACATAA
>SVEA01000140.1 GCA_015057615.1 Lachnospiraceae bacterium
TATACGAATTCCTCTTTGTGGCTGCCGAACCGTTTCCATGATAAGGCGGTTACCGAGGGACAGCGTAAATTCATGTGTACTCTTTGGAATACCTATGCATTCTATGTACTGTATGCGAATATCGATGAATTTGATGCAACAAAATATACCTTGGATTATGATAAGCTGCCGGTAATGGATCAGTGGCTCTTATCAAAGCTAAATACACTAATCAAGACCGTTGATGAACACCTGGAGAACTATCGGATTACCGAAGCAGCTAAGATGCTTGCGGATTTTGTGGATGAACTCAGTAATTGGTATGTCAGAAGAAGCAGGGAGCGTTTCTGGGCAAAGGGAATGGAGCAGGATAAGATCAATGCATACATGACCTTATATACCGCATTGGTCAATGTAGCGAAGATTGCAGCACCGTTTATTCCGTTTATGGCGGAACAGATCTATCAAAACCTGGTGGTTCATCTGGATAACACGGCACCAAAGAGCGTACACTTATGCATGTATCCTTCCTATAACGAGGCCTATATGAATACGGAATTAGAGGATAACATGGAGGAAGTTCTTGAAGTGGTTGTTCTCGGCCGTGCCTGCAGAAATACGGCGAACATCAAGAATCGCCAGCCCATCGGTAAGATGTATGTGAAGGCGGATGCGAATCTGTCGGACTTCTTTGTTGACATTATTGCAGATGAGCTGAATGTGAAGGAAGTTGCATTTACGGATGATGTAAGGGCATTTACCTCCTATACCTTTAAGCCGCAGCTAAAGACGCTTGGGCCGAAATTTGGGAAGCAGATTGGCGCGGTACGTAGTATCCTTTCGGAAGTCAACGGAAATGAAGCGATGGATGAAATCAATGCGACTGGCGGGCTGAAGATCATCATCGACGGCGTAGAGCATGTTCTCGATAAGGAAGATTTGTTAATTGAGGCGGCGCAGACGGAAGGCTTTGTATCCGATTCCGACCATGGAATTACCGTCGTGCTGGATACGAATTTAACGAAAGAGTTGATTGAGGAAGGCTTTGTAAGAGAAATCATCAGTAAGATCCAGACGATGCGTAAGGATGCCGGTTTTGAAGTAATGGATCATATCCGGGTATCCCAGAGTGGGAACGATAAGATAAAGGCGGTCATGGAGCGCAACGCAGAAGTGATCAAATCAGAGGTACTGGCAGAAGAACTGCTCTTTGATAAGACCCTAAGCATTCATAAGGATTGGAGCTTAAACGGAGAGGACGTTGTCCTGGGTGTAGAGAAATTGTAAATCAATAGTAAGAAAGTTACTGTTCACACATGGGCAAAGTCTATAATATGATTTTGACAAATGATATCCGATCAGGAGTATTTGCATTCGTTGGTACTTTGGCTCCGTATTTTGGAGCCTTATGTACCGCTACGTAATGAATCTTAAGCGAAAGCGTCTCCGATTCGGATACATTTGATGAAATCATAGCATGGTATACATGGTGGGTGTGAACAGTAACATAAGAAACGGTAAACCACCGATACCGGCAGGAATATCCTTTACAAGAAACTTTGGATATAATATAATTAAAATGTAAAAGAAGCTTTTGGATAGGATGATTTCTGTATTTTATAATAAACTTAAATTACCAGGGTGATGCAGAGAAAGGATGGGGTCTTTATGAAATTAATATATGTCATAGTACGTAATAACGATAGCAGTCAAGTGACGGAAACATTAAATAGAAAGGGTTTCTATGTTACAAAAATGGCATCCACAGGCGGTTTCTTAAGAGAAGGGAATACAACTTTATTAATTGGTACGGATGAGGATAAAGTGGATGAAGTAATCGATATAGTGAAAAAAGAATGCGGACCAAGACAGCAGATATTTATGAATAATATGAACCCGGGTGATTATTCTGCAATAAATTCGGTAGTAAATGTTGGCGGAGCAACGATTTTTGTTATGGATGTGGAACGTTTCGAAAAGATATGATGAAATTTAATAAGGATAGGAGTGTCAAAAGCCAATTTTTAAACCACCTTTGTCATTCGTACAATTTATGTATTGACAAGTAGTAATAGGAAACCTATTTTATTCGCAACACGTGTTCTATAAAGCGCTGTAAAACGTTGCGCTTGGATTGAAGTACGGTGCTTTTTTCCTGCTTTGTGCAAATTGATGAAGACGATTTGCTAAGAAGGCTTTTGACATTCAAATCAATAAGAAGAATAGAAAAAGAGACTGCCCCTCGTGCAGTCTCTTTTTCTCGGGAAAGATATTGGGAAAGATGCCAGAAAAGATGCCAGAAAAGATATCGGAAAAGATATTGGATAACGAAATGAATTCTTTGTGAATTTTCGGATTTTACTTTCTTTTTATTCGGAAATATGGTATAAAGGGATAAGCAGTTCATTAAGGTAGGCATATGGCATAGGACAGAGCAGCCATGGCAGAAAGAGGAAAGGAATAACATAAATGAAGAAAAGAATATTATTGTTAGTTATGAGCGTAAGTTTTTTAATGCTTATGGGGGGATGCGGTAAGAAGAATGCCGCAAAGAATAATACAGAGGATAAAAATACCGAGAGTGATGATAAGGATGCCGAAGGTACGGCGGACAAAACGGAAGATGGTACGGATTCCGGATTGATCAACGTAACAAAAGAAGATTATAAAGTAAGCGATTATATTAAATTAGGTGAATATAAAGGAATAAAATATACCGTTAATAAGTTAGAAGTGACCGATGCGGATATTGAGACAGCCATTCAGGAAGATTTACAAGCGGCTGCTACAGAGCAGGAAATAAAGGACCGTGATGTTGTAAAAGACGGTGATATTGTTAATATTGATTATGAAGGTTTAAAGGACGGCGTGGCATTTGATGGCGGCACTGCAAAAGACTCGGATCTGGTGATCGGATCAGGCTCCTTCATTCCTGGATTTGAAGATGGCTTAATCGGTGCGACCGTTGGAAAACAGGTGGATATAAAAACAACCTTCCCTGAGGATTATCAGTCGACAGAGCTTGCAGGGCAGGAAGTGGTATTTAAAGTGACGGTGAATGCCATTAAAGAAAAGGTTGTTCCGGAACTGACAGAGGATTATGTGAAAGAAAATTTAAAATTTGATACCATAGACGCTTACAAGGAAGATATCCGCAAGAAGCTTCAGGAAGAAAATGAAGCTACCATGAAGAGTGAAAAGATTAAGAATGTATTCCAGACAGTAGTTGATAATTCAGAATTTAAATCCTATCCTCAGACTTTGCTTGATTTTTATAAAGCAGAATTTAAGAATATGTATATTCAATATGCATCCTACTTCGGTCTTGATTTTGCAGGCTTTATCGAAGGCTCCGGTATAACGGAAGAAGAATTTGATGAAGAGGCATCAAGTTATGCAGAATCTATGGCAAAGCAGGAACTGGTATTAAATTCAATTATTAAGACAGAGAAATTGGACATTTCTGAGGATGAATATCAAAAAGGCGTGGAAAAATTAGCTGCTGACTATGGTTATGAAACGAAAGAGGATTTTCTGAATACAGCAGAAGAAGAGCAGATTAGAGAGACCTTACTATGGGAGAAAGCAATCAATACGATGTTAGATACAGCAGTCGAAATATAATTTTTGCGCAAGCGAACAAATCCTTGACAAGAAAAAATTAGAATGCTATACTACGAAAGATATCTGTTTCATAAATAACAAAAAATTGAAATAATCGTATTATTCAATGAAATAAATTGATGAATCAGCTCTTGGTCATATTGGCTAAGAGCTTTTTTATGGAAAGGTTGAGGGATCTTTTGTTATCTTTATACTGGCGGCTTCGATACATAGGAAGTCCACTAGTCGGGGATTATATGCTTAAAGAGTGTTAGTAAGAAAGGAAGTTAGAATGGAAGTAACGAAATTTGAAGAATTAGAATTAAACGACCCTATCCTTCGTGCAGTGGAGGATATGGGTTTTGAAGAAATGTCACCGATACAGGCAAAATCAATTCCAACGGTCTTGGAGGGCAAAGATGTTGTAGGTCAGGCTCAGACAGGAACTGGTAAAACGGCTGCGTTTGGTATCCCACTTTTACAAAAAGTTGACCCGAAAAACAAATATTTGCAGGGATTGGTACTATGCCCGACAAGAGAATTGGCAATCCAAGTGGCAGAGGAATTTCGTAGACTGGGAAAATATATGCATGGAGTTAAAATCCTTCCGGTCTATGGAGGGCAGGAGATTTCAAAGCAAATACGCTCGCTAAAGGGCGGTGTGCAGATTATTATCGGAACACCCGGCCGTGTTATGGATCATATGAGAAGAAAGACAATCAAATTCGATCATATACAGACGGTTATTTTAGATGAAGCGGATGAAATGCTGAATATGGGATTCCGTGAAGACATTGAGACTATATTGAGCCAGATACCGCAGGAGCGACAGACAGTCATGTTCTCTGCAACCATGCCGAAGCCGATTTTGGAGATTGCAAGGACCTACCAGAAGAATCCAAAGATTATTAAGGTGGTTAAGAAGGAGCTTACGGTACCGAAGATCGAACAATATTATTATGAGGTGAGCCCTAGGAATAAGGAAGAAGTGCTGTGCCGATTACTGGATATGTATAATCCCAAGCTCACCCTTGTATTCTGTAATACGAAGAGGCAGGTCGATGAATTAACGAGTTCATTACAGGGAAGAGGATATTTTGCGGAAGGCCTGCACGGGGATCTGAAGCAGCAGCAGAGGGACCGTGTTATGCATAGCTTCCGAAACGGCAAAACAGATATTCTTGTCGCAACTGATGTTGCCGCCAGAGGAATTGATGTGGATGACGTGGAGGCAGTCTTTAACTATGATGTACCTCAGGATGATGAATACTATGTACACCGGATCGGACGAACCGGACGTGCCGGCAGGGAAGGCCGCGCATTTACTCTGGTAGTCGGCAGAGAAGTATTTAAGCTTCGGGATATTCAAAGATATTGTAAGACAAAGATTAAGCTGCAGCCTATTCCGTCCATCAATGATGTCACCGCTGTAAAAGCAGAAAAGGTACTGGAAAAGGTGAAAGATATCATTGAGACAGAAGATCTTACGAAGATGATAGATTTAATAGAAACTAAAATAAATGAGAACGGCTTTACGGCTTTGGATATTGCTTCTGCATTTCTAAAAATGGTTATGGGAGATGAAAGCAAAGAAGAAGATAGAGACTTCGAAGATTTTGGGGATACGGGAGCGGAAGTTGGAATGGTACGGCTTTTCATTAACCTTGGTAAAAAGCAGAATGTACGCCCGGGCGATTTCCTCGGTGCGATTGCCGGAGAGACGGGTATGCCAGGTAAGCTTATTGGTACGATTGATATGTATGATAAGTATACCTTTGTTGAAGTACCAAGAGAATATGCTTCCGAAGTAATTCAGGCTATGAAGTCGGCAAAAATAAAGGGAAAAAGCATTAATATTGAGCCTGCGAATAGAAAATAAGAATCTGCCATGTAAAAATTGATAGGAGTGTGTCATAAGTCCTTTTTAGATTTTGATATGAATAAGGATCGCATATATATTCATTTGGCTGCCTTACCTGCCTTGGTATATTCTCCTTTGAACCTCAAAGTTAAGTGAAAATGTCGTACAAGTAGGCTCTATTTTCACCTGAGTCTCAAATCGAACATGAACAGCCTGCGGTCAATCGGTCTTAGCCAACCTGAATATATATGCGATCCTATTCATGTTCATAGTTGTTATATGACTTATGACACTCCTATAAAAACTGGATCATGAAATTATCTTGACATCAATTCGATTGTTGTATATAATAACGATAACTGTTATCGAATGGAGTGAATGATATGGCAACACTTAAGTACAGCCGGCAAAGGGAGGCAATTAAAGAGTATTTGTCCAGTACCAAAGAGCATCCGACCGCCGACATAGTCTACATGCACATTCGCCAGGAATACCCCGATATAAGCTTAGGAACGGTCTATCGTAATCTCAACCTATTAGCATCGCAAGGTGAGATTCTTAAGATAAATTGCCAGGATGGCAGCGATCGTTTTGATGGGAACCCGAAGCCCCATTATCACTTTATCTGTGACAAATGCAACAAGGTTCTCGATTTAGATATGGAATCCATTGATCATATCAATAAAATTGCAGGGGCAGGCTTTGCAGGAAAAATAGAAGGCAATGTGACTTTTTTTTACGGTTTATGTCCGGAATGTAACCATACCAAAGAATGAGATACGAGATAATTTTAAAGAAAGAAAAGCTGATCATACGCAAAAATGTGATCGGCTTTTTTGTCGTATAGGAAATTGCGTCCTATACGGCAAAAAACCTCAATGCGAACATAGTTCGCATTGGGATGACGCACTCAGCACGTAACGAATACTTGAAACATGTATTCGTAAGGTATTTATCTACCTGTGGCAAAACGCGCGCGGTGCGAGAGTTTACTAAGGCAAACTCTTTGGTGCTGGGAATCAATAGATTCTTCTTCGAGGAATAAAAAAATAAATAATTTAAAAAAAACTATTGACATCCATATTGAAATGAGATATTATATCAATAACGATAACAATTACTGATATTGATATCGACAAATTAAAAGAATTTTAAATAAAAAGGAGAATATGAAAATGAAAAAATTTGTATGTCAAGTATGTGGTTATGTTCATGAAGGAGAAAGCGCACCGGATGTTTGCCCAATCTGTAAAGCATCCAAGGATAAGTTTGTAGAAAAATCAGAAGAGACCGTTTGGGCGGATGAGCATGTTGTAGGTATAGCAAAAGGTGTCAGCGAAGATATCCTCAAGGATCTAAGAGACAATTTTATGGGTGAATGCACTGAAGTGGGTATGTATTTATCAATGGCAAGAGTGGCACATAGAGAAGGATATCCGGAAATCGGTTTATATTATGAGAAGGCAGCATGGGAAGAAGCAGAGCATGCATCAAAGTTTGCTGAGCTTCTCGGAGAAGTTGTAACAGACAGTACAAAGAAGAATTTACAGATGAGAGTGGATGCTGAAAATGGTGCATGCAAGGGCAAGAAGGATCTTGCAACTCGTGCAAAGGCTGCTAACCTGGATGCAATCCATGATACTGTACATGAAATGGCAAAAGATGAAGCAAGACATGGCAGAGCATTCGAAGGTCTTTTAAAGAGATACTTTAACTAAGCATTCTGCCCATTAAAACTAAGAAGATAGAATATTGAATTACTACAATATTATTATCGCTAACCTCTAAAGTATATATAATCCCCCAATTATGTATACCCCTTATATATTGTTCCCAGCATAAAATACGCCCCGTTTCCCACGGGGCGTATTTTTAATATGGAAAGGGTTGTTGCAAAAAATGCGAATGCTGTAAGAGAGGCTGTTGTCTTCCGGTAATGCACTGTTTGAAAGACAAGTTGTTCGTTTTGTGTGCCATAAGCGAACAAATAGATTTGTACGATTATGGCATACAAAATAAATGATTTGTCTTTCGATCTGTGTGTGAAGAAAGATTATAGCCTCTCTTGCAGCATTGTAGATTAGAATGCAACCCCTTTGCTAGTTAATGGAACTACTTTGTTCTGCTGATATGAACGCAATAAACATAAACATTTTGTATTTTCTTTGCTTCGACGCCGTCCACGTGAATGACCGGCTGGGTTTCGGAAGGTGTAATATAGATTTTGAAAATAATCCCATCCTGATAGACCTTCATATTACGAATGTTCTTATACTTGTAATCTTTTTTGGGGATTCCGATGTAGTTAAATATAATATCATAGGTGTCAGGATGCTGGAAACACAGAATGATTTCGTCCTTATTATACATACCGATAATTTCTCGTGCTTCTTCAAAGGACATATTTGTACACTTGAATTCCCCTTCGTTAAATAGTGTGTTCATATTACTGTTATCGAGTAGTAACAAAGGATGATTAAAATCGTTACTATTCACTAAACTTACCCCTTTTCCGCGCGGCTTTTTCAGCGCATAATAAAGTTTGTGATTGCCACGCAGACACAAACTTTCATGCGAATAAATAGTTTTTTTGTTTTTTCACATTATCTCAATTTCCTAATAGTACGATACGGATCATGATTTTCCTAAAGCAAGATGAGCACAAAGCTGCGCAAAATTGCAGTGAAAAAATTGAATAAGGTTGAATATTCGAGCTGAAAATGTGCCGCCAATAAGTGTAATTTTCTTAATTTAAGTATAGGAAAATAATGGGGAACTGTCAATAGAAGCAATAAAAAAACCTTAAAGAGATTTAGTTCCAAGAAACTTCCAATCTCTTTAAGGTTTTCTAAGTTAACGTATTCCTATCGGTTATCTTGGAAAAGATAGATCTGATCCGATAGGAAAGGTAATTTATGAATTATAATTGATTTACGGTTCTCTTTACATAGGTTGTATGCAAAATCTCATGCGCTTTATGACTTCCCGGTTTCTCCAGATATTCCTTATAAAGCTGCTTTATTGCAGGGTTTTCATGAGATTTTCTA
This sequence comes from Lachnospiraceae bacterium, assembly GCA_015057615.1. Lineage (GTDB taxonomy): Bacteria > Bacillota > Clostridia > Lachnospirales > Lachnospiraceae > Mobilitalea. Next base: position 8,491 of record SVEA01000140.1, read on the forward strand.
AGAGGCATATTAGCATCCTGCGTATAGAGTGCTTTTGCCCGAAGCGCCTTAATATCGGTAAAGTTTCTTACACTGGCAGGCTGCTTTGGCTGACCTCCGCCGTTTACACATCCTCCGGGGCAACCCATGATCTCGATAAAGTGATAGTTCTTTTCACCGGATTTCACCTGTTCAAGTAACTCTCTTGCATTTGCAAGACCGGAAGCAACGGCTACGTTAATATCCATACCGGCTACATGGTAGGTTGCTTCTTTAATTCCTTTCGTTCCCCGGACTTCGGTAAAATCAGGATTCGGAAGATCCTTGCCCGTTAAGGTTTCTACCGCAGTTCTAAGAGCAGCTTCCATTACACCGCCGGTAGCACCGAAGATAACGGCTGCACCGGTTGATCTGCCAAGGGGATCATCGAAATCTTCCTCCGGCAGAGAATTAAAGTTAAGTCCTACCCGTTCGATCATTCTCGCAAGCTCGCGGGTCGTGATAGAAATATCTACATCAGGAACATCCGCTGCATTCTCATCCGATCTTCCGATTTCAAATTTCTTCGCGGTGCATGGCATAACACTGACCATCACAATTTTCTCTGGATCAAGCTTCATCTTTTCTGCATAGTAAGTCTTTGTAATTGCACCAAACATCTGCTGAGGTGATTTACAGCTGGATAAGTTATCAAGCATATCCGGATAATAGTGCTCGCAATACTTGATCCATCCCGGGGAACAGGAGGTAATGAGTGGAAGAACTCCGCCATTTTTCACCCGATCAAGGAATTCGTTTGCCTCTTCCATAATGGTAAGGTCCGCAGCAAAATCTGTATCAAAGACCTTATCAAAGCCTAAGCGGCGAAGTGCAGCCACCATCTTACCCTGTACATTGGTACCGATAGGAAGCCCGAATTCTTCGCCTAATGCGGCACGAACGGCAGGTGCTGTCTGCACGATAACATATTTATCCGGATCTGCCAGAGCAGCAAAAACTTCTTCCGTATCATCCTTCTCGGATAATGCACCGGTAGGACATACAGCAATACATTGTCCGCAGGATACACAGCTGGTCTCGCCAAGAGGCAGGTCGAAGGCACAGGAGATTGTGGTACTAAAGCCACGCTCATTTGCACCAATGACACCTACGCCCTGTACTTTGGCACATACGGCGGAGCAGCGTCTGCAGAGGATACATTTATTGTTATCGCGATACATATGAGGAGCAGATTCGTCAATCTCATAATGGGTACGAGCGCCCTCATAGAGTAATTCATTCTCTACGTTAAGATCATTACATAGCTTTTGAAGTTCACATTTTCCGCTTCGAACACAGGACAGACATTTTCTGTCATGGTCCGACAGGATAAGCTCCAGGGTCTTTTTCCTGGAAGAGAGTACTTTCGGGGTATTTGTCCAAACTTCCATTCCGTCTCTTATCGGATATACGCAGGAAGCAACCAGACTTCTGGCTCCCTTTACCTCAACTACACACATACGGCAAGCGCCGATTTCATTGATTTCTTTCAAAAAGCATAGGGTTGGAATATCAATATGGGCAAGCTTTGCAGCCTCTAATATAGTGGACCCCACAGGTGCTTCTACTTGGATACCATTTATTTTTATATTAACTGTTTCCATTACAACCTCCATCTTAGTACTTTACGTACTGGACTTTATTTCTTAGAGATAGCGCCAAATCTACATTTCTCCAAACAAGCGCCGCACTTTAGACACTTACTCTGATCAATAACATGGGCTTCTTTTACCTTGCCGTTGATTGCATTATTCGGACAAATTCTGGAGCATAATGTACAACCCTTACATTTATCCGGATCGATCTGATAAGACAGAAGAGCCTTACATACGCCGGCTGGACATTTCTTATCAACCACATGTGCGATGTACTCATCCCTAAAATAACGTAAGGTAGAAAGTACTGGGTTGGGAGCGGTCTGCCCAAGTCCGCATAGGGCATTCTCCTTAATGTAGTAGCAGAGTTCCTCCATTTTATCAATATCTTCTAAGGTTGCATTTCCCTTGGTTATCTTGTCAAGCATTTCAGAGAGACGCTTCGTACCGATACGGCATGGAGTACATTTCCCGCAGGATTCTTCAACCGTGAAGTCAAGGAAGAACTTTGCGATATCTACCATACAGTTATCTTCATCCATTACGATCAGTCCGCCGGAGCCCATCATGGAACCGATACTTATCAGGTTATCATAATCAATCGGAATATCGAGGTGCTCAGCCGGGATACATCCGCCAGACGGTCCGCCTGTCTGGGCAGCTTTAAACCGTTTGCCGTTCGGGATGCCTCCGCCGATTTCCTCGACTACTTCACGAAGGGTAGTACCCATAGGAATTTCGACAAGTCCGGTATTATGAATCTTACCGCCAAGAGCAAATACCTTGGTACCTTTGGATTTCTCGGTACCCATGGAAGTAAACCAATCGGCTCCATGCAATATGATCTGAGGAATATTTGCGTAAGTTTCAACGTTATTAAGCAGTGTCGGCTTTCCAAATAACCCTTTCTCTGCAGGGAATGGAGGACGGGGACGAGGTTCTCCGCGGTTGCCTTCGATGGAAGTCATAAGAGCCGTTTCCTCACCGCAGACAAAGGCTCCTGCGCCAAGCCTCAGATCAATATCAAAGTTAAATCCGGTATTAAAGATATTTTTACCTAACAAACCATATTCTCTTGCCTGGTTAATAGCAATTTGTAAACGTTTTACCGCAATAGGATATTCGGCACGAACATAGATATATCCCTGGGAAGCGCCGATTGCAAAGCCTGCAATTGTCATAGCCTCCAGTACCACATGAGGATCACCCTCTAATACGGAACGGTCCATGAAAGCGCCCGGATCCCCTTCGTCTGCGTTACAGCATACATACTTCTGGTCTGCATCATATCCCTTCGCAAACTTCCATTTTAAGCCGGTCGGGAAACCGCCGCCGCCTCTGCCTCTAAGACCGCTGTCAAGAATTGTCTGGATCACCTGATCCGGTGTATATTCGGTTAATACCCGGCCTAAGGCTTCATATCCGTCGGTAGCAATATATTCATCAATATTTTCCGGATTGATGATACCGCAGTTACGAAGTGCGATTCTATTCTGCTTCTTATAGAAGTCAGTGTCGCTGAGGGATTTGATCCCTTCCTCTGTAACGGTTTCTTCATAGACAAGACGAGTAACAATACGTCCCTTTAAGAAGTGTTCGGATACGATTTCCGGAATATCCTCCTCCTTCACTAAGGAATAAAAGGTTGCTCCCGGGTAAACTATCATAATCGGTCCCAAAGCACAAAGTCCGTGGCACCCGGTTTGCACAACAGCAATTTCATCTTTTAAACCATTTTTTTCTATTTCCGTTTTTAATGTTTCTACTATTCTGTGGCTTCCCGAGGAAGTACAACCGGTACCACCGCAGACTAAAACATGTGAACGATACATTTTATGTCCTCCTTCGGATTAGCCGATTACTTCGGCAATAGTATATTTTTTTATAATATGACCTTTAATTAAATGCTGGTCAACGACTTCTAGTGCTTTTTCCGGAGTCATCTTTATATAAGTCACTTTATCCTTACCTGGTTCGATAACCTCAACAATCGGTTCATATTGACATAAACCAATACATCCGGTCTGCGTAACAGTGACATTTGACAGGCCCTTCGACTGAACGGCATCAGAAAGAGCGGTTAGCACAGGCCTTGCACCACTGGCAATTCCGCAGGTGGCCATGCCGACTACGACACGAATTTGATCCGTATGTTCATTCCGGAGTCCTATTTGACCCTGCATCTTTTCACGAATCGCTCTTAGCTCTTCAAGAGATTTCATACGTTTACCCTCCTAGAATTTATATTAAATTAAAGATTTGAATAGGATAGGATGGTTTAGGTCGGATAACCTTCATCCACTTCCCGTTGATTTTCCTCCAGATATTCCTTAATGTAATTAGATACTTCCGGTAGGTCCATAGGGATATCACCGAGAATTTTTCTGAATTCTCTGGTGTCCAGATGGAAACTGCGGCCATCCAATTCATAAGTATAAAGAAAATCAATTTGTTTATTTGCTATAATTAATGCATGAATGGTACTGTTTATATTACCTAAGGGCATACGATCGATATGGGATAATCCGAATTCTGCATGAATTGTCGTACCCGCTCCGGGTTCGGATGTAATCGAAAAGCTCCCTTCGGTATCTAGTGCGGCTTGCTTAAAGAAAGGAATGCCTAGCCCTACTCCCCTTGTAGTTCTGGTCGTATAGAAAGGATCCGAGACCTTTGCTAACTGTTCCTTTGTCATTCCGCAGCCATTATCAGCAATGACTATTGAAAGTTTATCGGCATCTTTATAGATGCCTATTCCTATTTCTATCTGTGTGGCATTCGCCCGAATCGAATTATTTGCAATATCCAATACGTTAAGCGATAGTTCGAGCATCATTATTTATACTTGGCCAGAATGCCCTCGACGTCATCCACGGTTAATTTGCCATATACATCATCATTAACGGTGAAAACAGGTGCAAGACCGCATGCTCCGATGCAACGGCAGGATTCAATTGAGAATTTGCCATCCGGTGTGCATTCACCATCGGATATACCGAGTAGTTCCTGAATCTTGGTAAAGATATCTCCGGAACCTTTTACATAGCAAGCGGTTCCCAGGCATACGGATACTTTGTATTTGCCCTTGGGATTTAATGAGAATTGAGAATAAAAAGTAACGATACCATATATTTTTTCTAATGGTATGTCTAATTCATTGGAAATTATGGTCTGCACTTCTATAGGTAGGTAACCATAAATCTCCTGTGCTTTTTGCAGAATCGGCATAAGAGAACCTTTTTCATCACGGTGCTCATTAATCACTTTCAAAAGTGCGGATTCCTGCTCTTTTGTTCCTGCAAAGGGGACTTTCTTTTTCTGCGAATCCATTGTCAAACCTCCTTAATAAAGTTACGAGCTTAGCGCATTAATTATCGTAAGCTGATTTTATGATAATATTTTACCAATAACAAATTCATTATTGATAAAATGTGTTGCCATAAACATTGACATTATAGCATAAGTATGTTAAAAAATCTACAAAAAAGATGAATAATGTGGTGGCAAATATAAACAAAGCAGGTGTACAATCTGCATAAGGTGCTTTATTAAAAGTGTCTTGAAATAGTCCGGATGAGATCGCATATTTTAAATAATCACAAATAAATTGGAAGCGATTCACAGCGTGTAATTTGCATCTTTCATTGAAAAAGCTGGCAAATCATATTATAATGATAATCAATGTTGGATGAATTAGAATATGGCATAATTTTAGAAGTGATATGAGTGACAAAAGCCGATTTGTTAGGAATGGCTTTTAACACTCATATCAGAAGTTTATAGTTGGATTGGAGCGTGAGGTATGACAATTAAAGATATCAAAGAGATCCTGGGTGCCAAATTAATTTTGGGGGAAGATTGGATCGATCGTGAGGTCCATACCGCCTGTGGAGCCGATATGATGAGTGATGTTCTTGCATTTATGAAGGATCAATCGGTTCTACTTACCGGTCTATGTAATCTGCAGGTGATCCGGACGGCGGAAATGATGGATGTTGTGTGCATCGTATTTGTCCGGGGAAAGATGCCGGATGAGGCAATGATACAGATGGCGAAAGAAAGAGAAATTGCACTGATTTCGACAGGGCACCGCATGTTTTCTGCCTGCGGTATGCTATATGAAAAAGGTCTTCGTGGAGGTGCTTCCTACCGATGAATGATAAGATTACGATGCATTACATGGTACCTGCGGATGATTTTACCCGTGCCGGAGAGGCCTCAAGCAGTGTAAAGAGTAAGCTGAAGCTGATGGGTGTTAAGCCGGAAATCGTCCGTAAGGTTGCTATTGCAATGTATGAAGGGGAAATTAATATGGTGATCCATGCGGCGGGAGGCACGATTGATGTTACGATCACGCCGGAGGAGATCGCTATTATTTTAAAGGACCATGGGCCAGGAATCGAAGATATTGATCAGGCTATGCAGGCAGGGTTTTCGACTGCTCCGGATAATATCCGTGACCTAGGCTTTGGTGCAGGAATGGGACTTCCCAATATGAAGAAATATACGGATGAATTATTAATAGAAAGTGAATTAGGGGTTGGAACTACCGTGAAAATGAAGGTAAAAGTTGTGTAGATGCATAAATCATTGCTGGTGTATTTTCTTAGGCAATTATGAGACTGTGGTATGGTAGATATTGTATATACAACAGCTGTATACATAATAAATTAGAGAGTTTCACGATTGCCTAGGTGTATTTTTTAGGAGGAGGGATGGGTAGTGAGCGAATTTTTTACCTCGGTCCATCTAAAGGAAGAATTATGTATGGGATGTATCAACTGCATTAAGCGGTGCCCCACACAGGCGATCCGGGTACGGAATGGGAAAGCGGTTATCACGAAGGAATTCTGTATTGACTGCGGGGAATGTATCCGTATATGTCCCCATCATGCAAAGGAAGCAATCTATGATTCCCTGGAGATCATGAAGCAGTATGAATATACCGTTGCATTGCCTGCACCCTCGTTATATGGACAGTTTAATCATCTTGACGATGTGAATATAGTTCTTACCGCCCTTAAGAAAATGGGGTTTGATGATGTTTATGAGGTTAGCGGGGCGGCAGAGCTTGTTTCGGAAATTTCCAGAAGCTATGTTGAAAATCATAAGGATAAATGGCCGGTTATCAGTACGGCGTGCCCGACCGTAGTCCGTCTGATTCAGGTGCGTTTTCCGAATTTAATAGAGCATCTGCTTCCCCTTAGTGCGCCGGTCGATCTGGCTGCCTTTTTAGCAAGCCGGGCAGCGATGAAAAAGACTGGCCTTCCAAGGGAAAAAATCGGTATTCTGTTTATTTCTCCCTGTCCGGCGAAAGTAACCGCAGTGAAATCCCCGATCGGAATAGACCATAGTGAAATAGATGGAGTACTGGCAATGAAAGAGATTTATCCGAAATTGCTGCCCTTCATGAAGGATAGCATTGACCAGGTTGAAAACTTAAGCATCTCGGGCAGAATTGGAATCAGTTGGGGCGCAACCGGCGGAGAAGCGGGAGGACTGTTATCGGAAAGCTATCTGGCAGCCGACGGCATTGAAAATGTGATTCGGGTCCTGGAGGATCTCGAAGACAGCAAATTAGATCAGTTAGAATTTATAGAATTGAACGCATGCGCGGGCGGTTGCGTCGGCGGGGTACTGACTGTGGAAAACCCTTATGCGGCGAAAGTGAAATTGAAAAGACTTCGAAAGTATCTTCCGGTTGCTTGCTCCCATCTGGAGAATGAGATTTTAGAGGAAGCCTTCTGGAATCATGAGGTACGATATGAACCGGTCTTTAAGATCGGGAACACCATGAGGGAAAGCATCGAGAATTTGACCCGTGTGGAGAGCCTTTGCAAGAAATTCCCCAAACTGGACTGCGGATCCTGCGGAGCGCCGACCTGTAAGGCTCTGGCGGAGGATATCGTTCGAGGAGTTGCAAAGGAAGAGGATTGCATCCATATCTTAAGAGAGTATATCCATAAGCTGTCGGATGAATTATCCAGACTGGATACAAAAAGGGATAATACTTCCCGTTAAAGACAGCAAAGTGTTTATTGAGAAAGGATCTGCATATAATAAATCGGCATCCGTACATTTTATGGCTATTTAAGAAAAAAATATTTGCTAAAAAGGCACTGGTAAAAAATAAAAATATTTGACCAAAAAAGTAATTGGTCAAAAGATAATAAAAAATTAATGAAAGAAGCAAATCGATAGAGAGCAGAAATTGTTTTTTGATAAATGAATTGATAGAAAAGTAAAAGCTTATTAACGAAAAAAGTAAAAAGAAGTAATCAGTAAAAGAGAGTAGAAAAATTATTTTAGAAAAAAGAAATTAGCAAAAAGAGTATAGAAATTATTGCTGAACGAAGCAATTATTAATAAGAGTAAAGAAAATCATTTACATTAAGAAACATTTCGGAAAAAGGGAGTAATCATATGAAAGTATCGGAATTAGTTAAAATCCAGGAATTTGAGGTACGAAATGAAGGAGCAAATATGAATAGGGAGATTACAGTACCTTATTGCTGCGATCTGCTAAGCATCGCAATGGCAAAGATGCCGGCCGGTGCAGCCTGGGTAACCATCATGGGAAATGTTAATACCCTGGCAGTTGCGGCACTAACCGATGCCGTCTGCATTGTTCTTGCAGAAGGAAATAACTTGGATGAACATGCTTTAGAGAAAGCAAAGGAGCAGGGGATAACGGTACTGGAGACACAGCTCCCGATTTTTGAAGCTGCCCTGCAGATATACCAGAAAATCCATGAATAAGCTTTCCTATGATCTTCATATCCACTCCTGCCTATCTCCCTGTGGGGATGAAGATATGACACCTGCGAACATCGTTGGCATGGCAGCAGTGAAGGAGCTTGCTATCATTGCCGTAACAGACCATAATTCCTGCAAAAACTGTCCGGCGATATTAACCATGGCAGAACAGTATGGGATCCTGGCAATTCCCGGTATGGAGCTGTGTACCATGGAGGAAGTCCATGTACTTTGCCTATTTTCAAAGCTGCAGGATGCGATGGACTTTGATGCATTTGTATCTACAAAATTAATTAAAATTCCAAATAACGAGAAGATTTTTGGGAAACAAGAGATCTATAATACGATGGATCAATGCATCGGTACGGAGCCCTATTTATTAATCAATGCGACAGAGATTCCTTTTGGTCAGCTGGATGAGATTATGAAGAGGTTCCACGGAATCTATATTCCCGCTCATATTGATAAGAATGCAAACAGTCTACTGTCAAACCTAGGTTTTATTCCGCCGGATTCGCAGTTTTTATGTGCGGAGGTAAAGGATCTTTCGCATTTGCAGGATCTACACAAAACCAATCCTTATTTGGATAAATGTAGAATAATAGCGAATTCGGATGCACATGCCCTGGCTCAGATTCAGGAACCCATTCACTATCTTCCAGTTGAAAACCGCAGTATAGAAGCGGTTTTAGAAGCATTAGTAAAATCAGATTAAAAAACATATTCTATTGTAATAAGAGAAACTTATGATATAATATTTAAAATAAACAGATTAGTCCGTGTAAACGAAACGAATAAGACAAAGGAGTTTTTATAATGGAATTGATAGATATTAGAGAACTATATCGTAACAAAGACCAATATATTGGAAAGAAAGTTCAAGTAGGTGGCTGGGTAAGAAGCATCCGTGATTCAAAAAATTTCGGCTTCATCGTTATGAACGACGGAACCTACTTTGAACCGCTTCAGATTGTTTATCATGATAACATGGATAACTTTGCAATGATATCGAAGTTAAATGTGGGATCTGCAATCATCGCATACGGGGAGTTAGTGGCTACGCCACAGGCGAAGCAGCCTTTTGAAATTCAGGCAGAGAAAATTGAGATTGAAGGTGCATCCACACCGGATTATCCGCTCCAGAAGAAAAGACATACCTTAGAATATCTTAGAACCATTACCCATTTAAGACCAAGAACGAACACCTTTGAAGCAGTATTCCGCGTGCGTTCGCTGATTGCGTATGCAATTCACAAATATTTCCAAGAGAGGGATTTTGTCTACGTTCATACCCCAATTATTACTGGCAGCGATGCGGAAGGAGCCGGAGAAATGTTCCGTGTTACGACGCTTGATTTTGATAACCTGCCGATGACAAAGGATGGCAAGGTTGATAACTCCGAGGACTTCTTTGGCAAACCCACGAACTTAACCGTTAGTGGACAATTAAATGGCGAGACCTATGCTATGGCATTTAAGAATATTTATACCTTTGGTCCGACTTTCCGTGCAGAAGATTCCAATACGACCCGTCATGCAGCTGAGTTCTGGATGATTGAGCCGGAAATTGCCTTTGCTGATCTGAAGGATGATATGGCTTTGGCAGAAGGAATGCTTAAGTATATTATCAACTATGTGTTGGAAAATGCCCCTGCGGAAATGAATTTCTTTAATCAATTTATGGATAAGGGACTTATGGAGCGTCTCCAGAATGTAGCGAATTCCGACTTTGGCCGTGTGACCTATACGGAAGCAATTGAAATATTAGAGAAGAACAACGATAATTTTGATTATAAAGTGTTCTGGGGCTGTGATCTGCAGACAGAGCATGAGAGATACCTGACAGAGCAGGTATTTAAGAAACCGTTATTTGTAACGGATTATCCGAAGGAAATTAAGGCATTCTACATGAAGCTGAATGAGGATAACAAAACTGTTGCTGCAATGGATCTCTTAGTACCGGGCATTGGTGAGATTATCGGAGGAAGCCAAAGAGAGGATGACTATGATAAACTTGTTAAGAGAATGGAAGAGTTAGGTCTTAACAGGGAAGATTATGAGTTCTATCTTGATCTTAGAAAATTCGGCTCTACAAGACATGCCGGTTTTGGACTCGGTTTTGAGCGTTGTGTTATGTACCTGACCGGTATGGGCAACATAAGAGACGTGATCCCATTCCCGAGAACAGTGAATAACTGCGAATTATAAGAAGATAAGAAAAGAACGATGGTTAAAGGACTATTTGAACTGACCCCAATAATGTCTAACTTATTGGGGTCACATCATTAAAGGACTATTGCAAGAATGTGATAGTCCTTTTTTGATTCAATAAAAAAGAGGTTATCACAGAAAGTAATGGAATGCGATGTTACTTTCCGGATAGCCTCTTTGACCTTCTATGAAGGTTAGACCTTATTAATTTTTGAACAATTATACCGCAGGTCGGATTTTATATCCTCCTGAAAAAGTATTAATCCCTGTTTTTAAAAATGTAGGGCTTTACCCGCTCTAGGGCAAGCAGCAAGGTAGTTCCTAATACACCGGCTGAAATAACTTCACCGAGACCAACGGTTAACATCATAAATGGGATGGAATCCGGAACATGATATGCGTACTTTATTACCCATGGGATAATTACTACATTTGCAACAATGGGGGGGATTGGAACAAGAAATTTATGACGTCTTAATCCGTAGGACGTAAATGCAGCAATCAAAGTTGCCAGGGAGCCAAATATCATATCAAGCGGGTCGGCAAAGGTTAACACAGCACTCAGAAAGCAGCCAATAGTAACACCGGGGATGGCAGCAGGTGTAAAATACGGCAAAATGGTCAGTGCTTCCGCAACTCGAACTTGAATGGGACCAGAGCTGGTTGGGATGAAAGCAAGTACAAGAACGATATAGATAGCAGCAATTACCGCTGCCTCTGTGATAAATTGAATCTTTCTGTTATTCATAATCATTCTCCTTTAGTTTTGTTTTACGTGTGGAAGGTCTCGAACACACGATAGGCAATTGCCGTAAACCTTGATTTATAAGGCTTTACGACTTGTTAAGTATAACATGAAAATGGGGGTTGTCAAGTGTTGAATCAACTTTTGACTCAAGTTTGGGGAAAAAGGATAAAAACAGATAAATGATATAGATGGGATGGTTTATTATGAACTAATTATAAATAAGACATTGACAGGAATAATTAGGGAAGATAAAATGAGGCTTAGCATTAGAGCTATTATTATTATAAAAAGTTGATAAGAGTTGGAGGATAGTATGGATTATTTTATATATAAATTTGAAAGAGCAAAAGATTATATTTGGGAAAAAATTAAAAGTAATGTTTATCCTGAAGGGCATCTATTTAATCAAGTAGATTTTACTAGGGAAGATTATTTAGTACTTATTCTGGCTATTATAAAAATGAACTTAATCGAAACAACTATTATTGATGATTATTTGGATAATAAGTTAGTAGCTCTTGATAATGGAAGATGTAATTATGAAACGTATTTTCAAGGACTCAATGAATTGAATTTTTTCTATTATTTGTTGTCAGGATGCATTAAGAATGATTTATTGACTCGTGTTCACCAAATAAACTATGAGAATAATAGTATAACGAATCCGGCGAAGAAGCTTGAATATACATATTGTTTTAATGATATGGTCGCTGTAGGCGTTGAAATAAAAACTATTACTTGTGATCCAACTTTTAAAGAAAAAAGCATTTCAATTAATGATACATTATTAATAAAAAAATATTTCCATGATGTAGATCTAATAAACATTGATAATATAGAACAATATAAAATATTGGAAGCAAGCAGCCATGACCGTCAGCTTAGAAAGAATATCAAAAAGATAGCAGAAAAATTTTCAGGAAACAATAAAACCCCTCTGAAGCTAATCAATGTAGGTGTACTAGTAATACAATTTGCAACATCAATAGAAGAATTTTATGCTTATTTATTAAATGAAGATAAGGGGATAATATTTAATCAGGAGTTTGGAAATATAGACTGCCTTGTATTTTTTTCACTAACAGCTAAACCCGATTTTGATATGCAAGATATTTATGATACAGGTCATATATTTTCTGTTTTATTGAATGATAAGCCATTTATTAGGAGTTATTTAAAAGATTTACGACTAGATAATTACATAGCAACAAAGATAAATGGACAAGTTAGTATAGAGCCGAATATTCAAAAATATGCGAATAAGGAATATGGTATATTTAAATATATTATTGAAGATAAAAAATGCTTCTATGTGCCAATTGATTGTAGTCAAGATGAGATAGATGAATATATTAGATATCTTAATGGCACAGGAGGATATCCTGTAATTAGTTGATGGATGAAACATCGCACTAATGCATACACTATGGAATAAACCCTTATTTTAACAGGGTTTCAGAGACTGCGGAAGTCGGTTTACACGACTTGCATAGAAAAGTGAAAAAAGCTATTACATGACCTAGGTGAGATACCTCATTTAAGTTGTGTAGTGGATTTTTGTATGTACTTTTAACTTAATAATATATTGTAAGCTGATTGTATGGAAGAGGATGAAATAAGAACTAAATGCACTTCTGAAAATTTAGCATTGGCCATGGAGCGTTTATAATAGGCTGGAATTGATATCTGATTATAGCTTTCGTCTAATATAATTCGAAGATCATAATGAATTTATATAGTATTTTAATAATAGATAAAGAAACCAAAGAAGCATTTTGAAGCTTATCTAAATTGCAGTTTAAATGAACTGTTTAATTCCCCAGCTATGCTGGGGCGAATAGAATAATCAGTAGTGTTACGTATGTTATAAAAAAGCCTCCTATGTTACACTGATAAAGGTGTCGCAAGCCAATATCAGAATAGGAGGCGGTCCTAATGGACAGTTCTACTTTATCACA
>SVEA01000141.1 GCA_015057615.1 Lachnospiraceae bacterium
CGTTTCGGATACATTTGACGAAATCATAACTTGGTATACATGGTGGGTGTGAACAGTAACAAACAAATTTCATTCGCAACACATTCCCATTTGATTGAAGTACGTACCAACGACTTCAAACAGTTGCGCATTAAAATATTGTTTCCTATTTACTTAGGTTTTACCTTGCTTTGTGCAAATTGAAGAAGATTTTTGATAATTAAATCAAAATTTAGAGAAGGTTGAAAGAAACTCATTCTTTCAACCGGAGATTTGTGCTACGCACAAAGTCTCCAGACTTTGAAAGGAGCATGGTTATAATTATGGCTAAGGAAAAGAAACTCGTTGAGGCGATCACCTCGATGGAAGAAGATTTTGCACAATGGTATACGGATGTTGTAAAAAAAGCGGAATTAATTGAATATTCCAGTGTGCGTGGCTGCATGATTATCCGTCCGAATGGATATGCCATATGGGAAAATGTCCAGAAAGAACTGGATGCAGCATTTAAGGCAACCGGAGTGGAGAATGTATATATGCCGATGTTCATCCCGGAAAGCTTATTGCAAAAGGAGAAGGACCATGTGGAGGGCTTTGCTCCAGAGGTAGCCTGGGTAACACATGGAGGACTGGAGCCGTTGCAGGAGAGGCTGTGCGTACGTCCTACCTCGGAAACCCTGTTCTGTGACTTTTATTCTAAGATTATTCATTCCTACCGGGATCTTCCGAAGCTTTACAATCAATGGTGTTCTGTCGTTCGGTGGGAGAAGACGACAAGACCCTTCCTTCGAACCATGGAATTTCTATGGCAGGAGGGACATACCGCTCATGCAACTGCCGAGGAGGCGGAGGAAAGAACGATTCAGATGCTGAATGTCTATGCGGATTTCTGTGAAAAAGTTCTTGCGATCCCTATGATTAAAGGCCGTAAATCGGAAAAGGAGAAATTTGCAGGAGCACATGCAACCTATACGATCGAAGCATTAATGCATGATGGAAAGGCATTGCAGTCCGGAACCAGCCATAATTTTGGGGACGGTTTTGCCAGAGCATTTGATATTCAATATACAGATAAGGAAAATAAATTACAATACGTTTACCAGACCTCCTGGGGAATGACAACCCGAATTATTGGTGCGGTTATCATGGTTCACGGAGATAACAGCGGATTGGTTCTCCCGCCGAGAATTGCTCCTACCCAGGTAATGATCATTCCGATCAATCAGAATAAGGAAGGCGTTATGGAGGCAGCCCTGAACTTGAAAGAAAAATTGGGTACCTATCGAGTAAAAGTAGATGATTCCGATAAGAGCCCCGGATGGAAATTCAGTGAGCAGGAGATGCGCGGTATTCCGCTTCGTGTTGAGATTGGACCGAAGGATATCGAGGCAAATCAGGCGGTTATTGTTCGAAGAGATACCAGAGAAAAGATCATAGTTTCCCTGGAAGAGATTGCAGCAAAAGTAGGGGAGACCTTGGAGAAGATGCAGTCCGATATGCTGGAAAGAGCGAGAACGCACAGGGATACTCATACCTACAGTGTAACTACAATGGAGGAATTTGCAAAGACAGCAGCGGAGAAACCTGGATTTATTAAGGCAATGTGGTGCGGCGATGAGGCTTGTGAGAATGAGATTAAAGAGAAAACGGGTGCAACCTCCCGGTGTATGCCGTTTGAGCAGGAGCATATCGCAGATACCTGCGTCTGCTGCGGAAAGCCTGCAAAGACAATGGCTTACTGGGGAAAAGCATACTAAACCAACGTCACCCATTTGCACAATTTATGCATTGATAAGTAATTTGAAACATATTTCAATCGCAACACGCAGTCCCGCCAAGCATTGCAAAAAAACGCAATACTTGGGATGAAGTACGTAGTGGTACCTAAGACCACAAAATACGTGGTCTAAATACCAACGACTTCATACAGTTGCGAATTAAAATATTGTTTCCTACTACTTAAGTTTTACCTTGATTTGTACAAAGTGAAGAAGACTGTTTGTTAAGAAGGTTTTTAACACTCATATCAAGTAATATAGAAAAAGCTGTGGTACAACGAAAGCGATTGAAACAAGGGGGTCTGTGCGGGAAGGAAAGTCACAGACCTCCTTGTATTATTCGTGAAAAGAAATGCAGCAGTCTCTTGCTTTTTATTACAAACAAGGATTACATGAAATCATGTCTAAAAATATCGTTGTCCCACTTAAGTATTTATTTTAAGGGAATACTAAGAATAGAAAAATAAGGATTCCTTTCGGCATAAATTCATGGTAAAATTATTTAGACAGTAAATGCATGATAAGTAAGAACAGAAAGATAGTAATTGATTTTTATTGCCATAAATTGATATGAAACATACATTATCTTAAGATATTTGATAGGAATAGGACCTGATATATTTATGTTTATGGTTTTTATATAACTTATGGCATCGTATCATAAATGAAAGAAAAGAATATTAGTAGTGTGGCAGGATTTCTTAATTACATAAGCCCTGCTTCGGTTGATATATAGGAGGTACCCATGAAGATCCAGATTCCCGATAAAGTAAATGATATCATAGACACCCTGAATGCGCATGGTTTTGAGGCATACATTGTAGGCGGCTGCGTCCGGGATATGCTTTTGGGAAGGCTTCCGGAGGACTGGGATATTACCACCTCCGCTGCGCCGGCGGAGGTCAAGCAGATTTTCCGCAGAACCGTGGATACCGGAATCCAACATGGAACCGTTACGGTGCTCCTGGATCAGGATCATTTTGAGGTAACAACTTACCGCCTCGATGGCATCTACGAAGATAACCGGCATCCGAAGGAGGTTTCCTTTACCTCCAGCCTAGAGGAGGATTTAAAACGCAGGGATTTTACCATCAATGCCATGGCATACAGCAAAAGAGAGGGCTTTATTGATCTTTTTGGCGGAAGGAAGGATTTGGAAGACGGCTTGATCCGGTGTGTCGGAAGAGCGGAGGAACGTTTTGAAGAGGACGCGCTCCGGATCCTTCGGGCGGTCCGCTTCTCTGCCCAGCTGGATTTTATAATAGAAGCGGATACACTGGAGGCGCTCAAGGCGAAAGCAGAGCTTCTGCCGAATATCAGTGCGGAACGAATCCGGGTGGAGCTGATGAAGCTCTTGGTATCGGATCATCCGGACCGTCTCCGGCTCTTGTATGAAACCGGTATTACCGGTATCGTTTTGCCGGAGCTTGATAAGGCAATGGTGACAAAGCAGAATAACACCCATCATATCTACACCGTAGGAGAGCATACCATACGATCGGTATGCGAGGTTGCCCGAAAATCAGGGGAAAACCGGTTTACACAGAAAGAAAGAGAGATTCTAAGATGGACAATGTTGCTTCATGATCTGGAAAAGCCGAATACAATAAGTGTCGGTGAGGACGGGCAGAATCATTTCTATGGGCATCAGGAAAAAGGAGCGATTACGGCAAGAACGATTCTTAGAAGGTTAAAATTTGATAATGAAACCATCGCTGCCGTGGTTCATCTGGTCCGCTGGCATGATTACCGTTTTATTTTAACTCCCGTGGGTATGCGAAAAGCTGCCTCTGTCATCGGGAAGGAATATATGAAATTGCTCTTCGAGGTAAAACGTGCGGATAACTCGGCTAAGAATCCGGACTTTGTCTCTGAGGAGTATGAAAAGTTAGAAACGGCTGTAAAGTTATATCAGGAAATTCAAGAAAAGAAGCAATGCGTGAGTTTAAAGGAATTGAATATCAATGGAAAGGATTTGATTGCCGCCGGTTATCGCCCGGGAAGGGAGTTGGGAGAGCTTCTTCATAAGCTGCTCGATTTGGTGATTGAGAATCCGGAATGGAATCAAAAGGAGATCCTTTTAAACTTGGCAAAAAATAATTAGCATATTGATCCCTCCACAGGAATATTTTGTAGTAGTCTAATCGATGCGGTATTCATAAATGTGGGATAAACAGGTTTTGGAGAAAGCGAACAGGAATTTTTTCCAAGACCTTTTTATATTCATGAATTGTACTGCAATTACATAAGATTAGTAAGACGGGTATAATCATTAGTGGGGAGGTTTGGCTGTGGAGGATAAAAGTCAGGAAGCATTAAAAAAGTATCGTCTAAAGATTTACAATATATATAGAGCCAGGGGCGCATTTTTACTTGAAACCGATTCCGGTTTGAAGTTATTTAAAAATTTTGAGGGGACCAGGAACCGTGCTAATTTTGAGGATAAGGTAAAAGAGCATCTATATGCATGTGGATATTATAATACCGATTTATTTGTCCGAACGATGGAAGATAATATCATATCGGAGGATTCGACTGGTTGCCTGTATATCATGAAGAACTGGTTTTGGGGAGAAGAGTGCAATCTGAAAGAATTATCGCAGATCGAGACGGCGGCAGCAAATCTTGCCAAATTACATAATGCACTGGTAAATGTTGAATTTACCAAGGAGCAAATGGAATATAATATTTCTGATAATTTGTATCAAACCTTTGAAAAGCGAAACCGTGAGTTAAAACGAGTCCGGGGTTATATCCGGGACAAGAGGCAGAAGAATGAATTTGAGGTTTCGTATATGAATTACTATAATGAATTCTACGATCAGGGATTAAGCGCCTCTAAGCGGCTTTTAAATTCTGCATATACACGCCTTTTGTCGGAGGCGGTGAAGCAACGCCGTGTCTGTCATGGGAATTATACCTATCATAATATCATTATGGTTAAGACAAAAGCCGAGGCAATTAATAAAACCTATGTACCGCCGGGCTGGGTAAATAAGCAGCCGCTGTCCGTGACGGATCTCTCTGAATGCGACGGCTCCATCATCGCAACAACGAACTTTGAAAAGGCAAATATCGGCATACAGATTTATGACCTTTATCAATTTGTACGAAAGGTTATGGAGAAGAATGATTGGGATATTCTATATGGCAGTAACATTATTGAAGCTTACGATAAAATAAAATCGATATCGAAGGCGGAGTTAAATCTTTTATACATACTCTTACTCTATCCCGAAAAGTTCTGGAAAATTACCAATTACTACTATAACGGAAAAAAATCCTGGGTGTCCGTACGTAATATTCAAAAGCTTAACAATATCGGAGAGCAGAACCCCAAGAAGGATGTGTTTTTAAGAAAGCTTGAGAGTGTTCTTTAGGTAGAAACGAGGATTGCTGATTGCACGTTAAGTATGCTATACTTTTCCTATATCAATAATACTTAGAATGATAATTAAGGGTACGAGAATGGATAATCAAGAGGTTAAGAAACAAAACAGAATAAATAGACGGCCGATCACGAGTCTGCTGATTGGATTGGGTTTTCTTTCGATTATATTCCTTACGATGATGCTTAGCTCTCCGAGAACTGCGGTACAGGAAAGAAAGGCAAGAGGGAATGCATCCGGGGAAAAAGAGCAGGAAAAGCTTACGCTTGGAGACTGTGATGGGGAGATCCTTGCCGTCATAACCGGCATCGACACGGCGAATCGGGAAATTACGCTTCTAAATACCGGTACTGGGGAATCTATAGTTTTAGCCTATTCTGGTGGAAGTGATATTACCGATAAATATGAGCAGATCGTTACGGCCGGGCAGATACCGATCGGTACGATGGTGGATGCCGGGTACCGAAAGGATACGCTTAAGCTGGTGAGAATGCAGGTATCAAAGAGAGCCTGGGAGTACATAGATGTCAGTAATCTGGGCATTGACCGCGAAGCAAAAAGGATGAAGGTCGGTGCGAATAAATATAAATACACCGACGATATCATAATCCTTGATGGTGAAAAATTTATTACCGCAGAGGACTTAAGGGAGCAGGATCTTCTTACGCTTCGGGGAGTAGATGAAGTAATCTGGTCGGTGACGGTAAATAAAGGTCATGGAACCGTAAAGCTTATCGATACCGAAGGGTTTCTGGGAGGTCATGTGACCGTAGGCTATGAGGCAATGCAGGAGATCGCAGAGAATATGGAGATTACCGTACGGGAAGGGAACTATAATCTGACGGTGGAGAATGGAAAGTATAGTGCAACGAAGAATATAAACATTACCCGCAATGAGGAAACGGTCGTATCCCTGGAAGGACTGGGACAAATGCCGGAAAAAACAAGCCAGATCACTTTTGACATTTCTCCGTTTGGTGCGGATTTGTTTATCGATGATGCGCTAACCTCTTATGCGAATCCGGTGGAAATGACCTATGGAGAGCATACAATTGCTGTATCCCTGGGAGGCTATACGACCTACCGCGGAAAATTGACCGTAAAGGAAGCAGATCAGACGGTGAAGATCGCTCTTCCGGAGGCAAGCAGTAAAAAAGATGCCGAGGTTGCAGTAACGGAGAAGGAGACCTCTCCGGAGGAAACCCGGCGGGAGGACGAAAGAAAGAGACGTGACCGTACGCCGAATGGAAACGACAGTTATTCCATTGATGAGGATCATTTTATCTATGTGCAGAATCCGTTAAATGCGTCCGTGTATCTGAACGGAGAATATATGGGAACCTCGCCAGTGGGGTTTGAAAAAATAATCGGCTCCCATGTCATAACCTTTATTAAGGACGGATATGAGGTACAAAGCTATACCATCGAAGTGGAGGATGATGGAATGGATACCTTCCTAAGTATGCCGGATCTGGAGCCTTTTGGAATAAAATAAATAGATACGAATTGATGTCACAATTTCATGAATGGTATCCATGCCATAAGTCATTTTAAGACCTGTTTTTCTTTGAGACTTATGGCGTAGATACCATTTTTTATAGGAACGTGTAGGTTCCTGTCGTGACAGAGAAATTTAATTATAAATATATCGTATAATAGAATATTGTTAGAGCCTATGTCAATCGATTTTTACATCCCTCTCTTTTCAAACTGGCTTTTGTAAGCTATAATTAATGTAAAATAATGGTAAAGAGAGGGGATTTTTATGGTACAATATCTTATGGAAGAAAACATTATTATCTATATTTTTGCGGGACTTGGGGCGCTTGGTTTTATTACCCGGTTAATCCTAGATGTGGTATATAATCGTCTGGTAAGAGAGTCGGATAGTATGGGTGCTACAAAAAACAAACAGCTGAAGCATATGAAGCTAAAGTTTGAAACCTGCTACAAATTAAAGATAGGTGTGAATAATGTGGATACATTTGTGGATAAGAATGTATATAAGCATCGCTTTTGTGGAATTTTATTATCCACATGGGAAAATTTCGGTGGACAAGTTCTCTTTTTGTCCCTTCTGCTCGTGCCGGTATGTGCTGTGTTTGGAGTAGCTTTCGATGGTAAGCAGGATAAAATTTTATTAACAGGCGCTGTGGGTATTTTAACAAGTGCAATTTTGATCCTTGTGGATAAAAGTATTAATTTGTCGAATAAGAAAGCGATGATTAAATTAAATCTGGAGGATTATTTTGATAATTTTTGCAAGGTAAGATTGGAGCAGGAGGCTTTCCATCCTGAGGAATTAGAGCAATACCGTAAGGAATACTTCCAGGCGATTGAGGCAAAGAAGCAGATCAGTGCGGCATCCGCGCCGGTGAAAGCAGAGCCGAAGGCGGAATTAGACCGAAGAAGAGAAGCAAGACAGAAAAAAGAGGAAGAGAAACGGCTTCAGGCATTAAAGAGAGCGGAGGAGCAGAAGAGATTAGAGGAAATCCGAAAGGAAGAAGAAAAAAGGAGAATGGAAGAAAGAAAGCAGCTTGCCGCGAAGCGCCAGGAAGAGGAGTTGAGAAAATTAGAGGAAGAACGGGCTGCTCTGGAGGCAAGGAAAGCGGAAGCAAAGAGAAAAGCAGAGGAGAGGCAGCTTGCCAATCAGCGGAAGCATCGTAAAGGAGAAGAAAAAGAACCTGTGTTACATAGCAGGGAAGAGGAGATTCTACCAGTTATCGAGGAAGTGGACAAGGACCCGGTTATCATGATTCAGGGGGTGGAGGAGATGATGGATGAAAAAGAGAGCCATGGGAAGGACAAGCCGCAGCAAAAAGCCGCAGAAATGAAAAAGAAGGGCAGATCCATCAGTGTGCAGGAGGAAAAGCTGGTAGAGGATATCTTAAAAGAATTTTTTGCATAGAAAACTCGATTTGTATAAGAATAGTCATTGAATATAGAGGTTGTCTTTGCTAAAATATATTAAAATGAAAAATTATGAAAAGAGGAATTAGCATGACAAATAGGGTATCATTTGATTATTCTGCTGCAAAAAAATTTGTTTCGCCGGATGAAACAGCGAAAATAAAGACGCTTGCGGAGGCTGCGAAAGTACAGCTTATAAATAGAACAGGCGAAGGTAGTGATTTCTTAGGATGGATTGATCTTCCTGTCAACTATGATAAAGAGGAGTTCAGCCGTATTAAGAAGGCCGCATCAAAGATTCAAAATGACTCCGAGGTTCTTGTTGTTATCGGTATCGGCGGATCTTATTTGGGAGCGAGAGCTGCAATTGAATTTTTAAGACATAGCTTTTATAATTCCGTTTCCAAAGAAATCAGAAAGACACCGGAGATTTATTACTGCGGTAATAATATCAGTAGTACCTATATGAAGCATTTGATGGATGTGATCGGAGACAGAGATTTCTCGGTTAACATTATCAGTAAGTCTGGTACAACTACGGAACCGGCAATCGCTTTCCGGATTTTCAAGAAGAAATTAATTGAAAAGTATGGCAAGGAAGAAGCGGCAAAGAGAATCTATGCTACGACGGATAAAGCAAAGGGAGCCTTAAAGAACCTTGCAACCGCAGAGGGATATGAATCCTTTGTTGTGCCGGATGATATCGGAGGACGTTATTCGGTATTGACGGCGGTAGGACTTCTGCCGATTGCGGTCAGCGGTGCGGATATCACGAAATTAATGGAAGGTGCTGCTAGTATGCGGGAATATTGCTTAAGCAGTGCCTATGAAGAAAATGATGCGATGCAGTATGCAGCGGTACGTAATATCCTGTTACGTAAGGGCAAGAATATCGAAATCCTTGTAAACTATGAGCCCGCCCTGCATTATGTATCCGAATGGTGGAAACAACTTTATGGTGAGAGCGAAGGAAAGGATCAGAAGGGAATCTATCCGGCATCCGTAGACTTTACAACCGATTTACATTCCATGGGACAATTTATCCAGGACGGATCTCGTATCATGTTTGAGACGGTGATCAATCTGGAGAAGTCAACAAAAGAGATCGTGATTGAAAAAGAGGATGAGGATCTGGATGGACTGAACTATCTGGCAGGACAAACCATGGATTTTGTAAATAAGAGTGCAATGAAGGGTACCTTACTTGCACACACCGATGGAAATGTTCCCAATCTTATGGTAAACCTGCCGGAGCAGAATGAATTTTTCCTCGGAGAGTTCTTCTATTTCTTTGAGTTTGCCTGCGGTGTAAGCGGTTATCTGCTTGGAGTGAATCCGTTTGATCAGCCGGGGGTAGAAAGCTATAAGAAGAATATGTTTGCTCTTCTTGGAAAGCCAGGATATGAAGCTCAGAGAGAAGAACTGTTAAAGAGATTATAGAAAGCATAAGCAGTCGAAGAATATAAAGAACAGGATTTGTTTGCTGTCACAGAAATAATCGCATTGGAGTATAATATAGTAATAATTGCTTTTGGTACCGAGAGCGGTAATATCGGGATAGGTATACATATCTTTGATTATCCGCAACCGAATCCCTTTTTACCTCATGCCCAGGTGTGAACAGATTACTGCCTTGATACCTTACCAGAAACATTCGGCTGCTTAACATAGATATGACAATCCGCCCCTATTACATTTTGTAAGAGGGGCGGAATTGCTGTGCGCCCGGAAGCTTCGTGGTTAATTCGAATACTGATTGCCGGATGAAATCCGCTTCGATGAACTTATTTACCGTGGATCATATACATTTATCCTCATTTTTTCTGCGCAGGTTTTTGCTTTATTATAACGAATTTTTACAAGTTGCTTAGATATCCTTAGGATATAGGAACGAGTAAATCTGAGTCAGAATAAATGTATATGATTCATGGTATCGGTCAACTGAGGATTTCATCCAGCAATCGGCATTATTCGAACTGCGAAGCTTTTTTGTCGTATAGGAAATTGCGTCCTATACGGAAAAAAACCTCCATGCGAACATAGTTCGCATTGGGATGACGCACTCAGCACGTAACGAATACTTGAAACATGTATTCGTAAGGTATTTATCTGCCTGCGGCAGAACGCGCTCGGCGCGAGAATTTGCCAAGGCAAATTCTTTGCTACGTGTCCGGTTACGGCATGACCGCGATATAGAAATACATCAGGATGAAATGGCACAGGCTGCCACCCATGACGAAAAGGTGAAAAATCTCATGGGATCCGAAATATTTATGTCTCCCGTTAAAGATCGGAAGCTTTAATGCGTATATAACTCCGCCGATGGTATAAATGATCCCGCCGGCGAATAACCAGGCAAATGCTGCGGGAGGAAGCGTATTCATCAGCTGCGTAAAGGCAAGCACGCATGCCCATCCCATAGCGATATAAATTACCGAGGAGAGCCACTTTGGACCATTGACCCAGAAGCCGGTAACGATAATTCCAATGGCAGCTAACGCCCAAATAAAAGCAAGAAGTACAATACCGGTTCTACCGCCTAAGGCAATAATGCAGATTGGCGTATAAGTTCCGGCAATTAATACATAGATCATCATATGGTCAAGCTTTTGCAGTATCCGGTTTACCTTCGGCGTACCTTTAATACTATGATATATCGTACTGGCAGAATAGAGTAAGATCATACTTAAAATAAAGATTCCCAGAGAAATAAGATGGATCGGACTTGGGCGGGAAGCCGCCTTGATCAGTAAGGGTGTTGCTGCAAACAGAGCCATTAAGGTTCCGATAAAATGGGTAATAGCACTTCCCGGGTCCTTCACGTTTTTAATTGACATAAAATCAGCTCCTTTGATATAAAATTAAGATGTGTAAACACATAAACTACATTGACCGGCATTCATGTTATATCATGTAGTTATAAATACTATGTGTACTATATTCATATACTACAACAATTGGAAACATAATGCAAGAACTAATTTCAAAAATTTGCGATCCTTTTCTTATCACTCCTGTCGATAGTTTTTATTTAAAAAAAAGGGGAAATATGTTATACTATTCATGAAGGCGGATCCATCCGCACAGGAGCAGAAGAAGCTGCGAATACATTTTAAAATCAAAGCAGAAACCGCGCAGAGAAGCAGAGGAATTGAAAGAAAAGCGTCTTCACATAGGTGTATAAAGGACTGCGTGGGAATAGAGAAAAGTGAAAGAAAGCATTTTCATGTGTGCGCAGAAATAAGAAAAAAGTTAAAAAGTATTTTTGCATATGCGTATAAAGGACTGCGCAGGAAAGGAAAAGCATGGATTTATTTGTCGGAGATATTATAAAGCTTAAAAAACAACATCCTTGCGGAAGCAGTGAATGGGAAATCCTTAGAACTGGTATGGACTTTCGTCTAAAATGTCTGGGGTGCGGTCATCAGGTGATGCTCCCTCGAAAACAGGTAGAAAAAAGTATCCGGCAGATCAGGAAACCAGAGAAACCGCTGGATGCATAAATAAGGATGAAATAAATGGAACATGGGAATAAAAGAATCTGTAGAAAGTGTCTTTTACAGGATATTGCACCCGAAGAATACTTAGAGAGTATGCGAAGCTATTTAAACAGCCTGGATGAGGAGATAAAATCCGACGGGAGCTTATATCAGAAGCGGATTGACCTTTGCCTTGCTTGTAATCACTTGCAGGAGGGAATTTGTAAAATCTGCGGTTGCTTTGTTGAATATCGTGCCGCAATAAAGCTTAGGGGCTGCCCGGCGGTACATCCCAAATGGTGACTAGGGAGGAAAAGGAAATGGCAGAATTTATACTTATGGATCTGGACGGGACGATTACCAATCCGAAATTGGGAATTACAAAGTCCTTTCGGTATGCACTAAAGCATTGGAATATTAGGATAGAAGATCTGGATACCTTGACAAGACATATTGGACCTCCCTTACGGGACAGCTTTCTGGAATACGGATTTTCCGGAGATCAGTTAGAGCAGGCAATCGTTAAGTATAGGGAGTATTTTAATAAGCAGGGTATTTTTGAAAATGAAGTATATGAGGGAATGGAAGAATTTCTGAGAAAACTTAACCGGGCAGGGAAAAAAGTGATCGTTGCAACCTCCAAGCCGGAAGAGCTTGCCCGAAGGATATTGGAGCATTTTTATCTGGCAGAATATTTCGCCGATATCTGCGGGGCAACCTTTGATGAAAGCCGCGCAAAGAAAGACGAAGTAATTCAATATGCATTAGACAAGAATGGGATTACCGATTATACCAAAGCGGTTATGGTCGGTGACCGCGAATACGATATTGCAGGAGCGAAAGCAATTGGTATTGCCTCGGTAGGAGTATTATACGGGTTTGGTAGTGAGGAAGAGCTTCGAAAGGCGGGTGCGGGTCGAATCGCCGCAACTGTAGAGGAGCTGTATAATGTACTTATGGATTAGAAAGGTTTAGGTGGCTATGAAATTTGTATCATGGAATGTGAATGGCTTAAGAGCCTGCATCAATAAAGGGTTTGAGGATTTCTTTAAACAAGTGGATGCAGATATTTTCTGTATTCAGGAAACAAAGCTTCAACCGGAACAGGTTGAGATTTCTTTTGAAGGATACCATCAATATTTTAATTCAGCGGTAAGGAAGGGGTATTCCGGTACCGCCATATTTACAAAGAAGGAGCCGCTTCGTCTCAGCTTTGATCTGGGTTTAGACAAGCATAATGATGAAGGAAGAGTCATTACCCTCGAATATGAGGAGTTCTATTTTGTCACTGTTTACACACCAAATTCGCAGAGAGAATTAACGAGACTTTCTTATCGAATGGAATGGGAGGAGGATTTTCGTAATTACCTGATGGAGCTTGACCGGAAAAAACCAGTCATCGTCTGCGGTGATATGAATGTAGCTCATAAAGAGATCGATCTGAAAAACCCCAAGACCAATACGAAAAATGCGGGATTTACCATAGAGGAACGGGAGAAGATGACAAAGCTGTTAGACAGCGGGTTTGTGGACAGCTTCCGTTATCTCTACCCGGAGGAAACCGGTGCCTACACCTGGTGGTCCTATATGTTCCATGCCAGGGAGAAAAATGCTGGCTGGCGTATTGACTATTTCCTTGTTTCGGATCGTTTTAAGGAAAAAATCGAAGACAATGTGATCCACAAGGACATTATGGGAAGTGACCATTGTCCGATAGAATTGCAGTTAAAATAAAGAATAAATGCCGTTATGCGACAGAAATGAGGATATGGATGAAGATCTATGATATTTCTCAGGAATTATTTGGGGGAAAGGTATATCCGGGAGATCCGGTCCCTGCTTATGAAAGAATTTGTGCGATTGATAGCGGAGACTTCTATAATTTAACGAAGATTACGATGGGAGCCCATAACGGAACGCATATCGATGCACCGTTTCATTTCTATAAGGAAGGAAAGACAATTGACCAATTAGAGCTTTCCCGGTGTGTCGGACCATGTACGGTAATCGATTTAACGGATCATAACCAAGCATCCTTCCTGCATATACTGGAACATTGCCATAAGAGGCTGCTTCTAAAGGGGAATATACAGGTAACCTTGGATATGGCAAAGCGAATGAACCAGTTTGGAATTGTTTTAGTAGGAGTGGAAGGGCAAAGTGTGGGAGATGCGGATGCACCCGCTCCGGTGCACCTTGAGCTCTTAAGGGAGAATGTGGTATTACTTGAAGGTTTAGTTTTAGAGAAGGTATCCGTGGGGGAATACTTTTTATCTGCAGCGCCTCTGAAAGCGGGAGGGAGCGACGGTGCGCCTTGCAGAGCAATCTTACTGGATTTTGAGGAAGAATAAATAATTTAAGTGTCATAAGTCATATAAAAACAAAGAACATGAATAGGACCTTCTATATATTCAGGTAAGGCAGCCAAATGAATATATAGAAGATTCTATTCATATCAAATCTTAAAATGACTTTTGTCACTCATATCGTTAATAAACGCTTCTAAATAAAGTAGCAAAAACACAAAGGATAATGTGAAAGGGAGTTAGTTAATATGGGGACATTAAGAATACGTACGAACCAGGCAAAGCCCGGTATGATAGCAGCACATGATGTGTATACTTTGAACAATCAGCTGATTATCACAAAAGGAACCGTGTTAAATGAAAGAGTAATTAGTGTCTGCTGATTAAACCGCTTCCAGTTTTAAATCAGCCGTTCGGTACCTTAAAAATCGTATCAGTAAAATCAGCGCAGAAAGTATTCGTGCTTGAATCTTGAATAGATTCGTCACGAATACGGATAATGCGATAG
>SVEA01000015.1 GCA_015057615.1 Lachnospiraceae bacterium
AAGAAATGAAATGGTCAACAAAAGGACAGAAAAAAACGTGCGGTAAATACCAGCACGATGCAATAGATAAAGTATAGGAGCTGCCGAATTTAATCAGCAGTAAAGCTACCGTAGGTGGGAACTATAATTTGACGCGTGACAATATACTACATTTGTTAGAAAAAGTGAAGGAATATTTAAATATAATGGTTTTTATGAGTATCCAAATGATGGAGTCGAATTATGTTGTACATTAAACGAACAATGTTTAACTTATAAAATGATAGGTGAAAATTGTGAATCATGCGATACTAGTAGTCTAAGAAGAAGACCAGTACTAACAGTAGGGACAATTAACTATAGAATAATAAAATTAACGAGGTAGTAATATGATTTTAAGTGTGAGTAGGCGTACAGATATACCAAATTATTATTCTGATTGGTTTTATGAAAGAATAAAAGATGGGTATTTGTATGTACGTAATCCTATTAATATACATCAAATTAGTAAAATAAACATTAATCCAGATGTCGTTGATTGTATAGTATTTTGGACAAAAAATCCTATGCCTATGATGAAAAGGCTAGATGAATTGAATAAGTATAAGTACTACTTTCAATTTACATTAACAGGTTATGGGAAAGATATTGAGCCTAATGTACCTCATAAAAAAAACAATATGATTTCTACATTTATAGAGTTATCTAATAAAATCGGGAAAAATAAAGTAATATGGAGATATGACCCTATATTAATTAATGATACATATACATTAGAGTATCATGAAAAAGCATTTAAACAGATTGCTGAACAATTGCATCTATATACTAATAAAGTTGTAATTAGCTTTATAGATTTATACACTAAAACCCAGAGAAATACCAAAGACTTATCTATTAAAGATATTAGTAGCTCTAGTATGCATGAAATAGCTGGTATATTTTCTAATATTGCAAAACAATATAATTTAAAAATTGAATCTTGTGCTGAGAAAGTTGAGTTAAGTCAATACGGAATCAGTCATGGAAGTTGTATTGATAAAATTACCATAGAAGATATTATAGGAAGTAAGTTGATATGTGACAAGGATAAAAATCAAAGAATTGAATGTGGTTGTGTAGAAAGTATAGATATAGGAACGTATAATACATGTAAGAATGGATGTAAATATTGTTATGCAAATTTTAATGATAATAAAGTTATAGAAAATTCAAAACTTTTTGATATTAATTCTCCTTTACTTTGTAGTACAATATCTGAAAAGGACGTTATAAATGAAAGAAATGTAAAATCTATTAGAGATAATCAATTGAGTTTATTTTAAATATTATAGAAATAATTAGTACCTATTTATGTATACGAATATTGCATGTGAAAGGGACTCTTTGTTATCAGTAATTTGGATAGTAGAATGATTTTGATTTCAATTAAGAATTTAGCTGAAAATAGTTATCAGAGATTAAAAAAACTCTTTTCTATGCGGTTTACAAAATGTTAATATAGTTCAAATTTGGTTGTCATTCGATTAATTGAAGATACAAAAAAATTTAAGTTATTATCATATATTTTGAATAAAAAAAATATGTGCACTATTATGTGCACATTAATCAGAAGTGGATAGAACCCCTTTCTTTACAGTATTTTTAGAGTAGGATTATGGTTCGAATCCCGTCTCGTGCTTAATATAAAAAAGCTCTTTGTAAAGGGAGTTGGACTTAGGGATTTATGAAACAAATAAATTTACTAGTCAACTATCTTCAAACAGCAAAAAGTAAAGACCACACAAGAGAGAGATAATCTGTTGTGTGGTCTTTTCATACAGATGCAATTGCATGGAATCGTTTTTGCATAAAATCATCAATTGCCTTTTCATCATAAGCAGCTTTATAACTTAGCAATTGATGCAAATCATCATCATCATCTAACGGAATAATCAGTCCACGACTATCTCGATACGTATCGCTACATCTTGCCATCAAAAGCGGCATGTCTTCTACAGAACGGCAAGCAATTATTCCCATTTTGCCACGATTAGGGCTAAATCTACCACCAATTTGGTCAATTTCTGGATTTGCTATATCACGGGAATAATTTTTACATTCAATCATAATAAAGCGAGAAGGAATATCATGGGTATTACATAAACGGAAAAAGAATGTGTTCTTAATCACATCAAACTCATTCATCAAAACCCGCTTGAGCCAATCTGTCTTTGAATATCTCTTTATATACGGACATATCACGTTCGCCGATAATTGCTTCTCCTACTATCTTCCCGGTCGAATCCACAAATAGAGTGGTCGGATAAGCGATTCTATTATTGTCAATGTATTGCTTCAATGTATCGTCTGGTATGATTACTTTAAAGGTTACACCTGCATCATTGGCAATTTTCTTCGCCAGTTGTAGGTGTTCCTCATCATTTGCATCACCGACAATGGAGATCAGCTGTGTGCCCTCAGGCATATCTTCACTCATTTTCTGCAAATCCGGCATTTCCTTGATACACGGACGGCAAAAGGTTGCCCATATATTGATCATTGTAAGTTTGTATTCTGAAAAAATTGTACTATCAACAGCTTCACCATTAAGATCGTTTGCAGAAAAAGAACTTATGTCACTCATCGTAACCGTAGTTGGTTTTATGCTTGCCTTGATGGCCGGAAGCATCTCCATAAACTCGTCATAAGTTTCCTTCAGATTGCTATCTAAGGTGGAGGTATCAACTTTGGGCAGGTCATAGATATATACGGTACCGTCTTTCCTGAAGATTTCTTCTGAGATGACACTCCCCGTAATATCAGTAGCTTTTTTTCCGGAATTCATCCAGTCATCCCACTTCTTTGCAGGATATGCAAGAACTCGGAAAAGACAAAATTCACCCTCCCGAGGCATGAAGAATAGATCCATATGATCGGACGGATCAGTTTCAGCCTTGGGAATATCCTTTCCAATCAAAGAAATATCCCCAAACATAATTTCATATTTCCCGGGTATAACGATCTCTTCCTTAAGATATTTACTCGGAAGCTTTAGTGTAATGCCCAAGCCATCTTCCTTATGATCCGTATAATCGGTATAATCATAGTTTTCTTCCTGAAGATCCGAGCTTTTGCTATTTTCTGATTTATTCTCCGATTTAATCTCTGATTCATTCTCCGATGGTTGATTCTGTGTGCAACCGACCAAGAGTCCGGTAAACAGGAACAGGCATAATACAGCACTAATTGTACGTTTCATCTTTTTATTCATTTCTTTTCTCCTTCACGTGTAAATTGATATTTTTTTCTACTTTGATTGCATTTTGAGGGCATTGTTTCTTACAGGTACCACATCGGATACACTCTGCATGATTCGGTGTTTTCACCGGATTCACGTTCATAGGACAGACCTTGCTACACTTCCCACAATTCGTGCATTTGCTCCGTTCTATGTAATAGCGGTAGAAACTAAAACGATTGAACAGTGAATAGAAAGCTCCCAGCGGACACAAGTACTTACAAAACGGACGATGAATGATTATGGAGGCAACCGTCACTATGATTAAAACAAACATTTTCCATGAGAACAACCATCCTATGGTGTTTTGCAAAGCCTTGTTCATGCTAATTAGGGGAATACCGCCCTCCAGGGTCCCTGCCGGACATAAGTATTTGCAGAAATACGGAATGGTAGATCCGTAAGAATCTGCCGCCAATAAAGGCAATAGTAATACGAGAAAGAACAGGGTCAGATACTTACCAAACCGCACAATCCGGTCAAACTTCCTTGGAATTTTCAGATTTGGAAGAGGAACTTTATATAATAAATCCTGTATCAATCCGAACGGACAGAGAAAGCCACATAAAAGCCTTCCGAATAATATTCCCATAAGAGCTAAAAATCCAAGGACATAGAAGGATATTCCGTAAGTCGAACATCCTGCTGATACTTGTAGTGAGCCGATTGGACAGGCACCGATAGCTCCCGGACATGAATAGCAATTTAAGATTGGCAGGCAGAGATTTTTACTTCTTCCTGTGTATATCTTACCCTTCCAAAAACCTGCTATGTTCGCATTCATCAAAACGGCAGATACACATTGTATGATTCTACGTTGATTTCTTTTAGCCAATACCGATACACTCCAGACATATATTTACTGCTTTATTATATACTGCTTCATACTCCTGGTTTATAATACCAACCATGAACAATCCAATCGCAATAAAAGTTATAAAGCATTGCACCCATCGTATTTTTATTTTATTCATCTTAAACACTCCTTTTACCCGCCTCATAATTCTCAGGATTAGACATGCCAAATTTATTGCCCACACATAAATATTAGCAGATAATTGTATCTTAACTGCGTATAAGTTGTGTCAAAGATGTAATATTTTTAATGAAGTATATTTGATTTATGGAAGAGTATTATCCAGATGTTGAACTATACGAACGCATCTCTCGAAGCATAATGATTGGAAATCGTTTCTGTTCACTCCCCTATCAATAGTCAGAAACTAAGATTTCGTCAAGGGATTTCCGAACGGAGTAGTTGCATTCGTCAGTACTTAGGCTCTTTTTTAGAGCCTAAGTTCTTTTTAAAGAACGTATCAATTTACAACCTAACATAAAAGAGTTATACTTGTTATGAATTTCTCAGAAAACATAAGTAACAGAAGCTCTTGATTTTACATCTATGAGACAACTGCGTTATATACTATAATAAATGTTTTATCGTATAGAGAGGATGGTGAGGTGCTTTGCTTAATATTTTGATTGTAGAAGATGAACAGGCAATCAATGATTTAATTTATTCGACTTTAAGCGATGAAGGCTACTGCTGTACCCGTGCCTATGACGGAAATGAAGCAGCTGATCTAATAGAAAATAATGACTATGACATGATTTTACTTGACATCATGCTGCCATATATCAGTGGATATGAATTGTTGGATTATATACAACCTTTGGGAACCCCCGTAATCTTCATCACGGCCAAAACCGATATCAACGATCGTATCCGGGGACTAAGACTCGGAGCCGATGATTATATCTCCAAACCGTTTCAGGTAGGAGAATTACTGGCAAGGGTGGAAGCTGTGCTAAGGCGTTTTGGAAAAACCGAAAGAAGAATTGAACTCTACGGTGTAACGATTGATTTGAATTCCAGAGTGGTACGTAAAGACGATCAACTGATTGAGCTGACCGCGAAAGAATTCGAACTACTGGTTCAGTTAGTTCATAATAAAAATGTAGCGCTGAGACGCAGTTGGTTATATGAACGGGTCTGGGGATGCGAATTTACCGGAGATACCAGAACGCTTGATACACATATCCAGCGCTTGCGAAAAAAGCTTAATTGGGAAGATTATATTAAGACCATTTTCCGTATCGGTTACCGGCTTGAGGTAGATAAATGAGGATGTTTGCAAAAATCTTTCTCTGCACAATGATCGTTCTTAGCGTCGTACTATCCCTGTCCGGTTATCTCCTCATTTCGTCGTCCTATAAGAATGCGATAGAACAAGAAACACAGCGTGCTATGGATCAGTACCAATACATCAAGTTTCTGCTCCGGGCTGAACTGATTACCCAGCAAGATCAACCAGATAACGATTTGTCTGATACAGTCTCCGCAAGTTTCCAAAAATACAAGGAACAGAGTTTGTCCGGATTCTCTGACGGAGAAAATTTCATCACCATTTTCGGAGAAGATCAGACTTCTATTTATACTACTTTTCCCACTGATTCGTATTTTAATATATCCGACTATAACCTAGATCAAACAATCATTAACAAAATAGAACAAGTTGGGGACAGGACCTGCCTTATGGTACTTGGTAAGATCACGCAGAACCGTCAAACGGTCTATCTCCTTACCGCAACCGACATTCAGAACGTGATTGACCAAAAGCAGGAAATGGTCCGGAATTACGGTACAATTTATTTCATAACCATTGGATTCGGAGTAATACTTGATATTATTTTCTCTTCTTTACTTACCAGTCAAATCCGGAAAATGTCATCCGTTGCAGCCAGGATAGCTAACGGTAATTACAACGAACGGTTGAAGGTGTACTCGAATGATGAAATGGGAGAACTTTCAGAAAGATTCAATACCATGGCAGAAACCATTCAGGATAGGATTGCCGAGCTTTCCAATATCGTCAGACAGAGGGAGGATTTTGTCTCTAATTTTGCACACGAGCTGAAAACTCCTCTGACGTCAGTTATAGGCTATGCAGATATGATCTATCAGAAGCAATTGTCCAGGGAAGACACCAAGAAAGCTGCGGCCTACATTATGGAAGAGGGCCTCCGCCTCGAGTCTCTCTCTCTCAAGCTAATGGATCTTATTGTTTTAAATCGACAGGACATTATCCTGGAGGAGCTACCGGCAGATGAATTTCTTCAGAATATCGCAGATACCTTAACGCCGTTGATGCTAGATAAGAACATAATAATCCGACAGGAAACAGAAAAAGCCTACATTAGGATTGACTACGACCTACTCAAATCGCTTCTGCTCAATCTAATCGACAACGCGATAAAGGCGGGAAGCACAGAGATCACCCTAACCGGGAAAATCGTGGTAAATAGCTACATTATCTGTGTATCAGATAATGGGTGTGGAATACCGGCAGACGAGCTTAACCGTATCACAGAGGCTTTTTATATGGTAGATAAATCCCGATCCAGAAAACAACACGGCGCAGGGCTAGGTCTGGCCATTGCTACAAAAATAGCCGAAATACACGGCAGCCGTTTAGAATTTGCAAGCATACCGGGCAAAGGGACTACGGTATCGCTTCCTTTACCGATGGAAGGTGGTGACAAAAGTGAATAAGCAACATATCCTATCAGCGGTTGTCGCTCTTCTCTCAACTGTTATTGTGTTCGAGGGTTGGCTTTTTACAAATGAGTTGCTGAATCGACAGCATTCAACGTTAATGAATACGGTGCATTCCATCAGCGTCAAGGAGCCTACGGAATCAGATATAAGTGAAGAACCGGCAAAGGTTACTCTGAGTACCGAGCAGATTTCGGATATCTTGGAAGTGATGGAAGCGGGCTATCGGAAGTATTACCATGATCCTTACGATGAACAGTTGACAATGGAAGAGGCAATCAAAGCGGCAAAATCCGGTCTTTCTTATTTTTGTGATAAAGGTATATTGCCACTAGAGCTCCTTGAGAATTCCTTTACACAGACAAATGCGTTTTTATACGATTTACAGTCCATCAAACTAGAAGCCGTTCCCGTGCCCGTAGTGGTTGAAAAAATATCGGAACCTGCGTACAGCTTCTGGTCTGTTCAGTTAAGTAATCGTGACATTTCGGTTGAACTGACACTAAACGCGCTGACTGGCCAGATCTGGATAGCAGATATCAATTCTTATAATCCTAACATTAATTTTGATGATATAAAAGCATTGGATATTGTGAAAGAGTATGAAGCATATCTTGGACTAACCGGTGGTAGTGAATTAAGAAGCGACGATTCCTTTGCCATTAAAAGTTATGACGATCATCAGATTGGGATCGCTATATATAAAAAAACCGGTAGATCCGACCACTATGAAGCATTGCATTTATCCTTGACATCAACACCTTAGTTAAAACTATGAACATCATATCCTAACTTCTTCACGAAGATCTTTTTTATGTTATGTACAGATAGAGTTTGAACTTATACGGATATCGACTTCGGAAGAATGAGAATGGAGGTTCCCTCGCCGACATTCTCATTCTTAGTAACTTTGCAGGAGGCGAAGCATCCTCTGCTTCGCCTCCTGCTTAATTATGCGCTGTATAATTTATCAATCTCTAACGGCAGCCCCAGGTTTAAGATGATTTATGGATAGGCTATACTAAATAGGACAGTTTTTCTCCGAACATGATATAATAAAATTATTGGAGGAGAAAGACATGTCAAAAAAATATTATGAGGAAAATTTCAAGAAGCAAATTGTCAAAATATATAATCAAGGCAATCATACTTACAGAGAGCTAAGTGAGCAATACGGGATAGCCGCTTCAACTATGAGGCAGTGGGTAATAAGATATAATAATACTAGGTCCTTTAATGCGGAAGATAATAAAACTGATGAAGAGAAAAGGATCAAAGAGTTAGAAAAGAAAGTTAAACAGCTTGAAATGGAGAATGACATTTTAAAGCAAGCGGCACTACTACTAGGGAAAAGGTAGACCTCATTATTTCTAATAGAGAGAAATACAGTATTAGTGCCATGTGCGAACTTTTAGAGGTCTCACGTAGCTTAGTATATTATCATTTAAATAGAGAGACTAGCGTATCTTCAAAGGAAGAGGAAATTATCGAAGAACACATAAAAGAGATATTTAGGCTTAGTAGAAATAATTATGGAACAAGGAAAATCAAAGTAGAATTAAAGAAGTTAGGTTATCAAGTATCAAGAAAAAGGATATCAAGACTTATGAGAAAGAATGGCCTAGTATCTAACTATACAGTGGCTCATTACAAGGTACATAAGAGCACTTGTAACCAGGCTGATACCCCTAATGCTGTAGATAGAGACTTTGACAATAGAGAGAAATTAGAAGTCGTTGTAAGTGATTTAACTTATGTTAGAGTGGGTAGTAATTGGAATTATGTTTGCAACTTAATAGACCTTCATAATCGTGAAATTATAGGTTCAGCTGCAGGAGAAAAGAAGGAAGCTAAACTGGTAGAAAAGGTTTTATTAAGTATACCCTATTCATTGAAGGATATTAAAATTTTTCACTCAGACAGAGGAAATGAATATGATAACAAGCTTCTAGATGATGTTCTAGAAGCATTTGAAATAGAGAGGTCTCTAAGTAATAAAGGTAATCCCTATGACAATGCAGTAAGTGAGGCAGTAAATAAAATAATGAAAACTGAATTTATATATCAGAACAAATTTGAGACATTAGAGGAGTTGCAGTTAAAATTAGCAGAGTATATTTATTGGTATAATAATATAAGAATTCATGGTTCTTTAGGTTATCTAACGCCAGTGGAATATAGAGGGTTAAACACTTTGAAATCAGCTGGATAAGAACTGTAGTTAAAGTAATTTCTTGTTCGGAGTAATTTTGTCCAAAAAAGGGTTGCCAATCCAGACCATACTAGAAAGCTATGATGGACATCTTCTAGAAACCAGAAACAAAAGGGAGCTCCGATGCAAGGGGACACGTCAAACTACTATAAAAACAGTTATGGGTGAAGTAGAGTATTCCCGGAATGTCTATCATACAAAGGATGAAGAGGGCCGTAAAGTCTGGGTTTATCTACTGGATCAAGAAATGCAGATGGATAAAATAGGCCTAATCTCAACGAACCTAGCAGAGAAGATAGCAAGTGTCGTAACTGATAA
Organism: Lachnospiraceae bacterium; assembly: GCA_015057615.1. Lineage (GTDB taxonomy): Bacteria > Bacillota > Clostridia > Lachnospirales > Lachnospiraceae > Mobilitalea. The sequence goes on from SVEA01000015.1 coordinate 9,346, forward strand.
TTCCTATCACAAGATTGCAGAGATTATTAGTAGTACCATGGGTCAAACAATCAGTCATGGAGGTGCCTGGAATCTAGTTCAAAAGCTCGGAGAGCGAATTTCCGAGGAAGAAACCAACAGGGTAAAAGAAATGAATGTAACTGGTGGAATAGGCCAGAAAGAGATAAAACTACTCTTCGAGGAAATGGATGGAGTCTGGCTAAAAATACAAGGTAAAGTCCATAAAAAGATTCCAAAGCAGGAAATGAAGATTGCTACTATGTATGAAGGTTGGATTGATGACGGAAAAAGTTGTAGTCGATTAAGTGGGAAAACTATAATAGCAGGTATGGAAAAAAGCGATGAATTCCATGCCAAAAGGGAAGGACGGATTAGAAGCATTTATAATGCTGATGAAATAGAGGTAAGGGTGTTAAATGGAGATGGAGGAAGTTGGATCAGGGAACCTTATGAGCCAGATACCGTATTTCAACTAGACCGCTTCCGCTACATCAATTACTTTAACATTTGAATTTTGTAATTCTAATGCCGCTTGTGTTAAGCGTCTTCTACGTATATATTCGGCTAATGGCACATCTGTAATAAAAGAGAACATACGCTGAAAATTATACGATGAACAACAAGCTTTTTGGGCTACTATAGTAAAATCAATATCCTCAGTTAGATTATTTTCAATATAGTCAAGAGCCGCATTCATTTTCGTTAACCAATCCATATAATCCCCTCCTTTCAACCAAAGTATATCATTGTTGAATTTCATAAGTAGCAACTATTTATGCACAGTTTCGTTCTGTATTATATAAATACTTCATACTACAATTTCCATTTTATCATTCGATCCAATCTTACCATAACATCACAAAGAACAGCTCTTTCTTATAAAAAAAGCATATATTTTTCCTTACGCTTGGATACGTTTACAATCCGGATATAGATGAAGAAAATTGAGAAGTCATGAACAAGGCATTATGTAAAAGGTAGTGTGCATCCATGTGTACCCATTTGAAAGACAAAAAACCTTGAAAAATCAAGGTTTTAAGAAGCATGGTGTAACCATTTATGACCATTAGGATTCATGGCCTTTAATGAATTGTTTAACCATTCTTTTTGCTCATTATTCATTTTTGAATATGCTAATTCAAAATCTTGTTGATATCCTTCGCGTTCTGTATCTGTAGATTTATATAACAATAATAATTCTGGGGCCAAATAGGATAAGCCATTTTCAGTTAAAATGGCTTTATCCAATTCTCGTTTAATTTCCTTGTTTCGAGCATAAAGAAAACAATTTTCATCTTTGTCATTAAATAATAATTCAATGAAATTTAATTTGGACTGTCCTATATGTAAAAAATCAACTATATAAATATCACTTTCATCAGTCGGTGTTAGTTTGACAAGTTCACAGTCAGGAGTTGAACAAAAGATATTACGTTTCTCGTGTTTTTGCTTATTAATATCTGTGATATGGTGAGCCATCCCTCCTCCTAACATTTCATATACATTAAAGCCAATTGATTGCATATATAAAATTATTGAATTACGGTCATTCCAATATGCCAGTAAATCAATATCACATGCGTTCTGGATTCATACCCAAGAAATATATCGATAGCCAGTCCTCCACAAATGGCATATTCAAAGTTTTGACCATTTAACAGTTCGGTAGCTTCTTTTAATAAGTTATTCATTGATACCCCCAAGTTTATTGATTTGTAAAATCACTCAAAACTACTTTCTTAACTCCCAAAACAAAAATATCGGAATTTTCTGCATCCAAGCAATATCTACGGTTATCGCTGCCTGCTCATCCGTGGGAATGGGTTCATTTAAGTCGGTAATGGTTAATCCGCATTTAATAAATGTTTTAACATAATCTTGTATTGTTCGATGTCTCCAAATGACTTTTTCACTTCCTGACGATAATGGAGCTTCCCATTCAGTTGGATGATAATAATTTGATACAACAACTTTTTTATCAATCCCTTTGTCTTGCCGTCCTATACCACCGCTACGGTGAAAACATGGATGGCACACGCTTGCAAACAATTTTCCTGCTGGCTTTAATACCCGCTTTATTTCTTTTACGGTTCCTTCAAAATCCTCACAATCCATTAGCATCATAGAAGATAGAACAATATCAAAAGTATCATCGGGGATATCGTATAAGTCACAGCTATTCCTTACATGATAAGTGATTTTTAACTGTTCTTCCTCAGCTCTAGATACACAATATTTTATTGCGTTTTCGGCACAATCAACAGCAGTTACTATTGCGCCTTTTCGTGCCAATTCTCTCGAATAGCCCCCTTCGCCGCAACCTAAATCTAATATAACTTTTCCTGAAACATCCCCAAGCTGTTTAAAGGTGAACGGCATGATAAAGTGTAATCGATGTGGATTTGTTTGTGCAAGTTGAATCCATTCGTTAGTCATTTCAATTTTACCCCAAGATTCAGTCGAACTATCTTTTTTCACAGAAAGTACCTCCTAAAATCAAATTTTTATCCCTTAACTTACTCACCACAAGCGAAGTTGTATTATCAACAAAAGAAATGAATTCATCCCTGGATATGGATATTGGATTAAGAAGGTTTTCATCTAGCTCAGGTAAATATCCCATTATACCGATTTTTCGTACGATACATCCATGTGGTAAATAATCAATATAATCTGGAAACTCTTTTAAAGGCAGGATTTCAGTCAAATATCCTGAAGTTGGGTTATCTTTCAGATACTCTGCCTCCATAGAGTAAATTTCATGCATGCGTTCATTTTTTGAAATCAATTTTTTTACTGAATCCCAATCTTTAGGATATCCCATTGCACGTATGCGCAAATTTTCATCCGCATTTATTCTTCTCCATGTATCCTTAACTCTTTTATCATCACGAATATACCATTGAAACGCTGCATCTATCATTAAATGTACATAATATCCCAACAAAAATGAATAATGTTCATGCGATTGAATTTTATTTTTCCGTTTTTGTATATATTCTTTGCAGAAAGAATCACAATCAGAGGCGACTTTTCTTTCTCTGCTCATCCAATGAGTAGCCTCGCGTGACGGCGTGAAGGATGTCCAGTTTTCATTCTCCACATTACAATCTGGTGCAATATTTCCTACACAAAACCCATGTCTATCTAATTCAGGATATTGCTTCATTACACGATCAGCTATCATTAAATGCGTAACCCAGGAAGCCATTTTATACCGCCTCTCTTTCGTTATCTTCTAAGAAACTCCTCAATTAATAATATCATATCAAATAAAACAAATAAACCACAATTTACCATCAATCCATGTATGCCAATTTTCGGGGATGAGCAAAGGTGTTGCAGACCCCATGGGAGAGTAGCTCAATCAAGGAAAGCAGAAAACAACGAAGGCTATAATAAAATCTCTTTTGGAGATGAATGGTATCTACGAACTCAAGGTTACTCAAAACTTCAGGAATTAAAAATCGCCAGAAGCCATATAAATAAAGGACTTCTGACAAAAATAGTTAAACACGAGACGGGATATAATTTGCGTTAATTACATACTCTATTCCATAAAGCATCGGTAATACCAAAATACTCCCTACTGCAAAAGCTTTGATAACTTCTTGCTTTTTGCTCATTACAAATGTTAGGCCAATAGAATAAAAATACAATATTCCCATATCTACGATCAGAGACCAGCTGAGTTTCTTATTTACTGCTAAATCTACAATAAAAGCAACAATAATCCCAATTATACCAAAAGATAACAAAGTCCCCTTAAGCTAATACATTATTTTCGTTTTGCCTAAATATTTTTTGAAATTCTGGTTTTGGGATATTGTTTCCATCTCTATCCGCTCCAGCATCTCATCACGTTCTTTGGAACAGTTGCTACAAGTTTTTAAGTGTTCTTCTATAATACAATTTATTTCTTCGCTGGTAAGCTGGCCTATATAGTTAGGTAATAATCCCTTATAATATAACATGAAATATCTCTACTCATTTTTATTTCTTCCTTTCACAATTTTTTGCTTTTCACGATAAAACGTCACTCTTGCCCAGTTCTCTGTTTTACCCATATATCACCTATTTCAGAAAAGCTCAGTTCTCCAGTGAGTCTCAGATAGAGTACTTCTTTTGAGGTCTCATTAAGCGTATGTAACAATTTAAAAAGTTCAACTTTATTGTTGTTTAGGGAAACCAGTACCTCTTCTTTTTTCACCAAAGAGACATCGTAATGCAGGTACTCTTTTAACAAATTCACAGGTTAAAAGAGTTAGTACTAAAGTAGCAGTTATAGATATTATAAATGAAAAAGTAATCGCTAGAGTTGTCTTACTTAAACAATATTGAATAGCAACTAACCACCCAAAATGGAATATGTAAATCATAAATGATCTGGATGACATATATCGTGTAAACGAATTGTTCTGATCGAATTTACATCTAGCAAGTCCTAAAAGTCCTAAAATTCCAAACCATAGAACATATATATTGTATGCTGATAATAGGATACCTGTTTGTTTCTCTTTCCAAACAAACAAGTATACCATTGCTATATCACAAATTAACATAATAATTAAATACGCATATCTATATTTGGTCAATTTCTCAAGAATGCTTTCTTCAGACAAAATATAATACCCTAGTAGAAATAAGGCTAAATCTTTACCAATACTTTTTCCTCCAAAGTCCAGAATTGGTGTCATTATCAATGGGAAAGCCATCAAAAATGGCAAAAGAAACGTTTTAAATTTACTAAATGAGAGCTTTTGGAATATCTTTCTTTGTAGTGCAATTACTAACATTGAAACCATAGAAATAATAAATAGATATAATAGGAACCATAAATGTCCTGGTGTAAAATAGCCATCATACCCTGTTAAATCTGAAATATTCGTAAAAAAAACTTGGTAATGCTCTAAAAAATTACCGCCATAATTATTGTTATACTTATCTGCCATATATGCCATATATGCCACAACCGTAAGTACTCCTGTTATTAAAGGAATTAGTAGTTTTTTTACCCTCTCTAGTGCAAACTGTTTATAACTTCTTCGTTTAAGAGAATATCTAGCACTCATGCCTGCTAATACAAATAGTAAAGGCATGTACCATGGCGATATGATAGCAATCAGTGAGGATAAGATTTTATTTTCGTATAGCCAGATATAATTTCCTTCTCCCCAACAATTCCAAGCCATTGCTGAATGAAAAGGAATTAATAATAAAATACAAAACCAACGTAAATTATCTATGTAATATTTTCTTTCATTCATCTTATCTGCCTTTCCCTTGGCTATTCTCATTTAAATAGTCCACCGATAAATATAAATAACTTCCATTACAAAGCATATTTATTTCTGTATTAGCTATCAATTGCGAATTATGTACAATAAATACAAATTTCCTTAATTATATTTCTTTGAATATTAAAAGTCAAACGTATTTGGAAAAATGCAACATATGTTCCTAAAAAGAAGTATACACTTGTTTTTATGTACATGATAACGGTTACTCGTTGCCATCTTTTTTTGGTAAGCACGAGACGGGATTCGAACAAATCCCCGCACACACAAATACTGATAAATAGGAGGTTTGCGGCTTCTGTTAATTATCTGCACACATACCTGCACACATTATGTGTGCTTTTCTGCATAAATTTTGATTAGCATTATTATAGGGCATCTAGAAGGCACATTATGCTTTTAATATGGGGTTACGGCCTCCGTACTAAGTATAAAACAATGTCATCAAGAAGCGTTATACTGTTTCCAAAGCTTAAAACAGCATCGCTGATGCCTTCGAGAAACTTGGTTTTATTTGGCTCTTGTATAGTCAATTGAGGAGCCATTATTCTTGTCCACGAGACAAATTCATCAGCATTATACTCTCTTACTTTGTGATAATGACGACATTCAAAGCCAGTGAAACCATAGTTCATAACATTTTTGTATTCTAAATGTCGTGTGTATGGTGTTTCCGGTATAAAATATTTATCGTAGACCTCTTGTATTTTTTGATATAAAGCTTCATTGGGGCTTTTATAATCTGTATGTGTCATAAACATCGCAAGGGTTCCGTTGTTTTTTAAGATATTGTACACCTTTGGAAAAGCAATTTCTTCAGGTATCCATTGGATTGTTGCTGCGGAATATACTAAATCAAATTTGTTTTTTTCGAAATCATATGTTTCAAAATCTGCATTTACTATTTGAAAATTAGCATATGAACCAAACTTGTTCTTCATATCTTCTGTAAAATTTTCACCAAGTTCAATAGCCATATAAGAACAGCCTGTTTTTAAAATAGGTTCAGTTGCCTGCCCTGTTCCGGGGCCGATTTCAAGAGCTGTTTTGTTGCTACCGAGCTTTGAGTGTTCAATAATGTCAGCGAAAAGTTCATCACAATAACGGCTTCTCCATTTGTCAAAATCTTCGGGTGAAACATTATTATCAAAGATTTTCCTGTAATCCATAATATCCTCCTCGTGAAAATATAAGTTTTTTGTTCTCAATTGTAAACAATTCATATGATATACAATAATTACAAATTTCCCCAATTGTACTTATTTATATATGAAAAATCAAATATGTAGGAAAAAATGTAGCCTTTACAACAAGAAGCTTTTACTACGGGTTAGCTAAATATTGCAGAGATGCAGAGCTCTAATCAAGATACATTACATACACAATAAAAAATAAGTCCATCCTAACGGACGAACGGATGAACCTATTTTTCATTAAGCACGAGTCGGAATTCGAACCATAATCCTATCCTACAAATACTGAAAAGAAAGGGGTTTCATCCACTTCTGATTTATGTGCACATAATAGTGCACATATTTTTTGATGTTCTTTAGGCTGTAGCTAACTATGTTTTTTGTCTTTTTATGCCAGCTTCGTGTTCTAGAAAAATAATGTGTTTCCAAATTGCTTTTATGTCCAGATACAACCCATCAGGATAATAGCAGAGAATATCTGCTAATTTCTGAACCGCACTGGGGTCACGGCAAAGCTATTTAAAGTAGTGGCTAATCTGTTAGCTCTACTTTCTATAGGTTCCATTTTGTTTTAAACTATTTATAAGGCTAATATGACTAAGGATTTTTATTTTGAACACTTTTTATACTTTTTCATAAAAAAGACATCACCTTCTGATGTCTTATACTTTTTATACGTAATTTTGATGATAAGAATTTGCCAAACTGTTTTCAATCGTAGTTTGTAAATACTGCGTAGTCGAGTTTCATTTCCTTTAGTAATTTTAAGACTATATCTTTGGCTACTTCAGATGAATGTTCAAAGTTAATGTCGAAGTTTTCAGCCCCACTGTGTGTTGGGGTATCCGTAATTCTCGGTCACCAGCACATATTATTCCTACTTTTAACATTAGTAACCTCCCATTACTCATTCAACATAATTTATAGTTCGCAATTTCTAACTACTGCGTATTATCAAACACTATGGTTATGCAGAAAATATATACTGAAAGTTATTCTCTAAATACTTAAACAATTTAGGTGTAATATCCTTATATGTCAGGTTTAGTGGTAGAGATTCGAAGCATTCTATTTTCTCCATTTCACTTTCAGGTAATTTACTCAATTTCATTATTTCTGCGTAAAAGACCATTCCATTTGCCCAGGAAGTTTCATCACCAGCCCAATAATCAAATATAGGTTCTATATCAAATGAAATAGCTCCTGTTTCTTCGAATAATTCTCTTTGAGCTGCTTCCAAAGGAGTTTCACCTAATTCTATATGCCCACCAGCAGTTTCCCATGTATTCCTTTTTTTATGCTTACATAAAACCCATTTTCCATTATACTTTGCTATAATCACAACATACTTATAGCTCTTTAAATTGTTTAATTCATATACTTTACAATTCATAACTTTCCCCCTACTATAATGAATTTGTCTTATGATACAATAGCGAACTTTTTTATTTACAAAAATATAGTACCATATAAATATAAACAAGTAAACAGAATTTACCATATTATGTGTACACCAATCATCAGAGTGCATTCTCTACATTCCTCAGAAAAAGGTGTACACTCTCTTTTTATTCAAATTAATTTTATTCGTTTATTTTCTCTATAAAGGCAATTAATAAAGCGCGTAAAACATCCCGAGAGAATGAAATGACATGTGAAATGCATCATAAACGATGCAAAATCCACTGCGGAGGGGTGGAATCGAAACAACGAAGGTCCATGCGCAGCATGGACCTTCGTTGTTTTGATGTGCGGATGATGCAAAAGCATCACAGACCCATCGGAGAGCGAGCAGGGCAGTTGCAGTTTAACTGCCGTAGTGAGTTAATACAGATAATCTGAATTATAAGAGCTGAAAATCATTTCTGGAAAATAGTAAAAAAGTACTCCTTTTTAAATTCGTCTGTCATTTTTATTAATGTACCGGACAAACAAATTTTTAATGAAAAAAGATAGCAATCCAGAGGATAGAAGAAAAGGTACTTGTCTTTGATGGTGAGAACTTTAAAAGTGCCGGAGTTCAGATAGTAGAGCATCTAAAGAAGGAAAACGACTCAGAATATCGATTTATTCCTCTTACCGATAGAGCAAACCAAATTATTGAGAATGCAAGAGAGTTAAATCCAAATGGTGAATTTATCTTTGAAAGAAATGGTGATCGACTAATTGCAAGAGCTGTAACCTATTGGCTTAGTAAGTATTGCAGGGATGCAGGAATTACATACAAAAGTCCTCATTGCACAAGAAGGACAACTGCAAGCCGTATGAGTACGGAAGGAATGTTCTCGGACAAGTAGATGAAAAGACCACCCTTAGCTATATTTACAATCCCAATACAGAACAAGAGAACTTAGATATTATGAATAAGGCTCTGAATAGTGGCAATAAAAAGAACAAGAAAAACTAGTGCACATATGGTGTACATATCAGCGCAACAAAAAATTCCCTGAAAATCAAGGGATTTTGTAAGCACGAGACGGGATTCTTCGAACAAAGTTACACAAGTGTGACTTAACAAGTTGCTTTGCAACTTGCAGAGTTCTAATCTAATACATCCAATACATGAATAACAAAAAAGCCCATCCTAGCGGATGAACTTCTTTGTTATTAAGCACGAGATGGGATTAGAACCAAAATCCCCACACACACAAATACTGATAAATAGGAGGTTTGCGGCTTCTGTTATTTATCTGCACACATACTTGCACACATTGAATGAGTGCTTTTTCATTATTCGTTTGTAGACTGAAACAAATAAAATTATAACATATCCTGAATGCTTCTACCTGGATTTGCCCAAGTAATCCTGTCATCAACCTTACGTACCATGGAATAACAAACGGGTTTAAAGTATTTTAGCCAAAAATTCCTCCCACTGCTATTTTGGGATTCAAAAACTACGGCACATCTTTTATAGCCTATTAATGAGGCTTCTTTAATTACATTTTGAAGTAATGCTTTTGTAATGCCTTGCCCTCTAAAATTGTCTTTAGTATATGTAATTCCAATACTAACAGTATCATTATCAGAAAGAATTTGGGCATCATTAGATTTCTTATAGCTTACTTCCATCATTGAAATAATATTTCCTTTATTAACAGCGAGCCACAAAGTATTATTAGGATTTTCTAACCACTGATTTATATCCTCTGCATTTTCAGCATGCATCATTGGTAAATAAATAGGTGAAGAAGCCATGTACTTTTTATATTCAAAAAATAAATGGACAACTTCTTCTATGTCATCCTTATTAAATTGTCTGATTTCTATATCATTGTTAATATTACCTGATAAAAAATTCAAATCCCGAACAGCATCAACTACATGCAATCCAAAACCATTCCAAGACAAGATATTCATTACTTCATCATCATGTGCCATTATAGATATGGCATGGTTAATGCATCCATTTTGAACCCATATATTGGATGCTTCCTCGTATAGTTTTTGATATACTTCAGACTTGTCATTACAAATAACAGCGTGTGACCATTCAGGACAGTAGATGCCGCGTTGAGACCCTTTGAAATTGGAAATAGGAAGTCCAATTAGGTATCCAATAATTTCGTTATTATCAACAGCAACTATTCCAATGGATTTTTTGTGTAAATCGTAAAGCAATGGAAAAATATTATTCTTGTCCTCATATTTTACGGGAAGAATATTTTGATTTTCTCTTGCTTTTACATAGTTTTTTATAAAAAGTTCTGATACATATTCTAGATGATTTTCATTAAACTTGATTATTTCTATATCGAATCCTCTCCTTGTATAAATGATTAATTTCAAAATTGTCTATTTATAAATAACACTTAACTAATTATAAATTTTTAAATAAAGGAAGTCAATCAGCACAATAAAGTGTATCTTCTGCACATTACAAATATGTACACTTCTCAAACAAGACATGATAACGGTTACTCGTTGCCCTCTTCGAATAAACGGTTATCATGTCTATTTTTTCGATATCATTGAATGAATAATAGCATATTAAAATTGTATTCATGACGAAAGGAGAAAGCAAAACAAACAAAAACATTTTAAATTAACAAACAAATGAACAAACAGACTGAAACAAATTTTATTTTTGTTTTCGTAAGGTGCTATCCGTTTACTGGTAAAACCTTATTGCCGGTAAACCGGCGGTCTGTAAGAAGAAAAGAAGAGAGAACAGCCTTCATTCTCATTCTTCCGAAGGCTCGGATTGTATGAGTTCGAATTCAATCTAATATTTGAATAAAGCAAAAGACCCTTCTAACGAAGAGTCCTTTACTTTATTAAGCACGAGACGGGATTCGAATTCTATCCCCTCGAAAAAACACTGATAGAAAGGGACTTTTCAGCACATCCAATTTTTACGTACTCAAGAAAGTACTCAATAATTTATTACAATAATAATTCTCCTTAAACAAAGCAAATCTTTTGTAGTTGAGTATTATTCTGACTCACCGACAAACTGGAAGTTGTTATTCTACTTGTTATGACCAATTATTTTCTTAGCTTAGGTATAATGAGATATAGAAGACTCATAATTACAAAATATGCAACAGTAGATACAACGATTTCAGCAACATCTACAGTTTTATCAAATAGATATGAAATCAAAGAATAACAAGCTCCAAAAGTAACTGCTGAAACACCATTTCTAATTAAATTTTTTTTATTCATTTTTCCTCCATTAATTCTATCGAACTACTTAAATTCAAATTTATCATATATAACTGAAATATCTTGTGTTCACATATGATATCTATTGTGAAAAGTTCATTCCTTTTCATTCACATCACTTATTATATCATTCATCATTACATATGGCAACTAATTCCAACAACGGTTAGACATCACATTTATGTATGGGTAAACGGTTATTGGACTTTTTTATGCCATTTTTTCAGATATCTCATAATACAGTTCAATCATATTTTGTTTATCAAAGATAAACGGAGATAAAACAGAATCATGTTTCACGCTGATATGTTTTAGTAAACAGACTGGTTGATGGCACAAAGTGAGTCCAAAGAACGGAGTAAGTTCAAAGAGTAGAGCCTTTCTTAAACAAACGAGTGAAAGCCCGGTCTGGTCAGAAAAAACTGTCAATGCCAAACATGATATGTCTAAAGGAAAAGCTGACTGAAGTTCAGCAATCCCTGTACTTATTGATAAAAGTTAGATACCATGCAAAGTACGCCACCAGAGCATGGAACGAAAGACTGACAAACAAAAGGAGGAAGAATAAATAACAAACGGGTATTTGGTGGCAAACAATCGTCCATAAGATTGTAAGTGAATGTATTGCATTCCTTAACAAGAGTGGGTTGTGCTTAGCTTTAACAGATACCCGTTGATTCCATATATTTAACGCGAATAAACGTGAGAAAGGAATTACTATGTCACATAAAAACAAAGTACCTTTGGTTAACCAAGTAAAGCAATCTTTTGACAGTAAGCTTGCGATTGGTCGTTCCAAACATCAGGATAAGCTCTCTGAAAAAGAGAGAAAAGAAATTACATTGAATTATATCTATAGCTGGGAAACCTACCATAGTTATCTAAAACATGGTTGTTATTTCGTTCTCTGGTGCAAAGAAAATTATCGTTGTAAAACCTTAGAGCAATGTAGAAGCTATGTTGATGAATGGCTGGAAAGCAGGAAAGCTCTCTCTGCAAGTACACAGAAGTTAGAAGCTAGCTCCCTTGCCAAGACTTCGGATGTTCTACCGCTGAATTTATAAAAACAGACGAGAGATTAAGAGCAAACATCAAAAGAAGTCGTGGAACCAAGAAACGGGATGCACATTTTTCTGAAACAAAGAATAAGGAACGGGTAGAATTCTGTCGTGCTACAGGATTAAGACGTGCAGAACTTTCCGCTTTGATTGGAAACTGTCTGAAGGAAGAGGATGGGAAGTATTATATTATTGTCCGCTCTGGTTCTAAGGGCGGTAAGTATCGTGAAGTTCCTGTGATTGGGAATATTGACTTGGTAGTCCAGATAATGAATGAGGCAGGGAATAAAAAGGTCTGGAATAAGATACACAATGCTGCTGATATTCATTCCTACCGTGGTGATTATGCAACTGCTATCTATCTTGCCAATGAAAGACCACTTGACCAGGTACCGAAATGTGACCGCTATTATTGCCGGAAGGATAAGAAGGGAGTCTGGTATGACAAAGATGCGATGAAACTCACATCAAAAGCACTCGGACATAACAGAATCAGTGTCATAGCAGAGCATTACTTGAATAATTCCATGTTTTTAAAATAATCTTACATATTTAAATTGAGGCATAGAAACAAAAATTACAAAAAAATTTTAAATTTTAATAATTATTATAACAAACAAAAATGCCATCTTATTCTAAAGTGAGGCATTTTTATGAAACAAATCAATCTGGAAGAGGAAAAAACTTTTGCAGGAATACTTTACCTGCGGTACAATGAAGTCGGATGAGCTGGAAAGTATAGTGAATGAAATGAAGAAAGAAAAATTATTACAGAAGCATCCATACCAGATAAAACCGCCAATTAAGGAAGGTGGACGCTGGATGACTTATATCCAAGATACAGAGGTGAATAAGAGAGTTAAAATAACTTCCTACACCGAAGATGGGATATATCAGAAACTATACAATATTTATTGTCCAGTAAAGAAAGAAACCTTGGAAATTCTGTATCCGCTGTGGGTAGAGAAACGTAAGGGCATGAACCTGAGTAGCAGAACGATTCAAAGAAACCGCAATCATTGGGAGAAGTATTACGAAAACACTAAAATTGTTAGAAAGTCCATTGACAGAATAACAGTCGAGGATATCGAAGATTTCTTTCACAGTTGTATCAGTGATTATGATATGACTAAGAAAGATTTAGATAATATGAAGCTGATTTTCAAAGACCTGATGAAATATGCAAAGAAAAAGGATTAATCTTATCCAATCCATATGATGACATCGAAATCAAGGTGAATGGATGTAAACCGCCGGATAATCCGAAGGATGAAAGCAGGGTCTATCTCCCAGAGGAAAAGGAGAAGCTTTTTTGTCAATTGAACAAGCGGCTAATGTAGATGCCATACGAAGTCTTTGCTGCGCAAAGCCACAGGAAGAGTGAGAATCTCGGCGTGTGAGCCTCCATTCTCACTCTTCCAAAGGCTCGGATCGTATGAGTTCGAATTTCATCCAGTACATGAATAACAAAAAAGCCCATCCTAGCGGATGAACTTCTTTGTTATTAAGCACGAGACGGGATTCGAACCCGCGACCCTCGCCTTGGCAAGGCGATACTCCACCACTGAGCCACTCGTGCATATTATGTTGTGCGTGTTCTTTATATCGCGAACACAAGACATAATATACTATAGAATAGAAGGTTTGTCAAGGGTTAATTAAGAATTTTTGCAATTTTGCTTATTATTTGTTTTGTTTGTATATTTCACCCAATTGTAACGGTCAAAACATACTGGTTATTCTGGAACGGCTTATTCTTTAGGGATTCCAATTGTGAGATTGAAATATCTACCCAAAGCTCCTCCGCAGCGACCAGAAGATTTGCCATCATTACGCCGATATCGATCATATTATTCGTATCCATTATTTTATATAGGAATACATTCTTTCTGGTAAAGATATGAATTCGATTCTTGTATACAACAAACCGCCACGGCTGGTTGTTCATGCCGGATGGGGCAAGGCGGGCAGCAGTAATGATCTGGCGGATATCTGCATTGACATCCTCCTTGTAGACCACCGTGTCTGTCTCCGGCAAACGCTTTGCTTCCAGGCTGTTGCGGTATAAAGGTTCATCCGCTTTTCCAAAAGCAAGCGCAATGACATAATCATATTTCATGGTGGATTTTAAGCCTCTGCCTGGATTTGCTAATCCGACAAAGCAGGTACCCAGACCTTTTGATGAGATAAATAAGCATAATTGCTGCATCATGTAACCGGCATTCAACAGATATCCGTCTTCCTTTTCTGAGGAAATGCAGATATAGTATGGAGCATTTACAGAAAACGGTCCGTGAAAGCCTTGTTTCTTCTCTATGTTACTCACTAATTTGAATTCAACAGCAATTTCATCGAATAATTTGGAAAGTCCATCTGCAAATTTTAATATTTCTTCAATGACTTCCCAGTCCACTTTTTCTTTTCGAAAGCGGCGAATTGATTTTCTTGAAAATATAGCTTCAAACATATTCATAGCGCGTATCCATCTCCTTACTTATTAGATGATTTCATAGCTCTCTTTCTATAATATAAAGGTGATATGCCATAATATTTTTTAAATAATTTGCTAAAGTGATATACATCGTCATAACCTACCTGATTCGCAATGTTTTTGATGCTTCCACTGTTTTCTTCAAGTAATATTCCTCTTGCTTTTTCCAGACGGATTTTTATCAGGTAGTTGATCGGTGATTCACCGGTTTCCTCTTTGAAAATCTTTGAAATATATACCGGGCTTAAATACATATTATGTGCAATTTGCTCCAAAGATATCTTATTCTCATAATTTTCATTTAAGTATTTTATAATGCGTTTTACCGCATAGCTTTTATTATATGATTCAAAATTACAGCTTTTTTGCGCTGGCCTTTCCACATCAACGATTTCACGTATGACCAACAGCAGCATCTGCATGATATGAGTTTTAAACATAAAATATTGCCCGACATGATTGCTTTCTTTCTCTGCAATCATAGCATAGCAGTGCATAGACATTTGCTGCTTCAATTCCGCTGTCGTATGAATAATGCAGCCGCCGTCCTTTAATTCAATGGAATTCGGCTCCATGTTTTTAAAATGGAAGTCCGTAAATCCAGCAATAAATTCTAACGTAGGATCCTTGGGATTAATGATATGTGTGTGCTTGACACCGGGATTGAAGAACACCAGATCTCCCGCTTCCACATCGTATTCCTTGGTACCTATAAGATATTTTCCTTTACCCGATAGTATATATGCCATTTCAGTGAAATCATGGTCATGATATACCCCTTCTTCTACCATTTTAACCTTGGAAACATAGAAAACAGTAGGATTGAAGTCGCAATATGTTATATCATATTCATCGGCCATTTTCATCACCTCTTTTTCTTAACTGTATCGTAAATGGAATGGATTTCTTCCTATTTATAATGTCGTTTTATTTCCTTGGGAAATAATATTGCTTCTTTGGATTTTCTAATCCGTACGCAGATTAGTAGATTAGTAGCTCGAGAACTAAGTTCTCTCGCTCGCGTTGCACTTATCCATCCAAGCATGAGTATTTCCCTGTGCAAGCACCAGGAAATGCTCCCGCTTGGATGGACTAATCTGCTTATATCGTACATTATAACATTACATTTCGAAATAGTTAAATGGTTTTTTAATTTATTTTTGAAAAGGGACAAATTACCTAAATGCCTTCAATATAATATAACACATGATAAAAGTAACAATATACATTCTTTTTATTAACAGGGACGCTATAATGGTATAGGCTATTAATTTCTATGAACAAGTGTACATAGGTGAAAAATCTAGTTTAGGGGGCAAGAAGATGACAGCAATGAAATGGTTCTTTTCCTTTTTGAAAAAGTATCGTGGCAGAATGATTTTTGCGATGTTCCTGGTGACGATCGTAAGCTTAATTGCGATTGTAAATCCACGGATATCCGGTATAGTTGTTGACGATATTATTAAAGGCGGAGACCACAGCAAATTACCGATTATGATGGTTGTTATGATTGTAACGACTCTTCTACGGGCAGTACTTAAGTATTGGTTTTTATTAATTTTCGAAACATCCTCCCAAGGTATGCTCTATTCGCTTCGGGATTATGTGTATCGAAGATTGATGGCACAGGATTTTGATTTTTTTAACCGAAACCGGACCGGAGATCTGATGTCGCGTATGACCGGTGATATGGACGCGATCCGGCACTTTGTGGCTTTTGTTACATATGGTATTTATGAAAACAGCCTGCTTTTCATTATTGCTTTGGTTATGATCTTTATTGCGGATTACCGCTTAGCACTATGCATGATAGCAGTAATGCCGATTACTATATGGGCGACCTACCGGCAGCTTAGGGAAGTAAAGCCGGCATTCCACAACATTCGGAAACGCTTTTCCAGCCTGAACACCTTTGTTCAGGAAAATGTCAGCGGTAACCGTGTGGTTAAGGCATTTGCAAAAGAGGATTATGAAACCCAAAAATTTAACAGAGAAAATGATGGATATCGGGATTCGGAGCTGAGAGCAACGGATATCTGGAAAAAATATGTTCCAATTTTTGAATTTATGGCGAATGTGCTTACTGTAATTCTTTATCTTGTCGGCGGTATCATGGTAGTCAAAAAGCAAATGACCATAGGAACGCTAGTTACCATAAGCGGATATCTCTGGATGCTGAATAACCCGCTGCGTATGGCAGGATGGCTGGCGAATGATTACCAGAGATTCGTTACCTCGGTTGAAAAAATATACTCTACTGTTATTGTAGAGCCCAGGATTTTTAGCCCGGAAAATGCGATTACGAAGAAACGCTTTGAAGGGGAGATTGAATTCTCCCATGTAAGCTATCGAGCGAACGATGAAATGATTCTAAAGGATATTAATTTTCATATTAAACCCGGTGAGACGATCGGTATTATCGGTGCAACGGGTTCGGGTAAGACAACCCTTATGAATTTGCTTAACCGTTTCTACGATGTTACGGATGGTGAGATTAAGATCGATGGGATTAAATTAAAAGATCTTGACCTATATTCGATCCGTAATAACATTGGTCTAGCAATGCAGGATGTGTTCCTTTTCTCGGATACCGTGGAAGGAAATATTGCTTACGGCAGGCCAGACTGCACCTTTGAAGAGGTTGTTGCCGCAGCGAAAATTGCAGATGCACATGATTTTATTATGAAAATGCCAGAGGGGTATGATACCATTGTCGGAGAACGCGGAGTCGGTCTATCCGGAGGACAGAAGCAGAGAATTTCTCTTGCGCGTGCACTGCTTAAGGAGCCTTCCATTATTATCTTAGATGATACGACTTCTGCCGTGGATATGGAGACGGAGGCGCAGATACAGAAGGAGTTAAAGGCTCTGGATGGGAAACATACCGTATTTATCATTGCCCATCGTATCTCTTCCATTAAGGAAGCGGATCAGATTCTGGTCCTGGATAATGGAAGGATTGTCGAAACCGGCAGACACCAGGAGCTTCTGGATAAGAAAGGCTATTATTATACGGTATTCCATCATCAGTATGGCGATTTTGAGGAGATCATGGAGACAACCAGGAAGGCAGGTGCGAACATTGGCTAGGAATAAATATGATGTTGATGAGACATTAGAAACGGAATTTAATATTACCCATTTAAAGAGACTGGGTAGTTATATTAAGCCATATCGTAAGGATCTAATTCTTACCATCGTACTATTGACCGTCAGCTCTGCGCTTGGTATGCTAACACCGCTTATCCTGATGCAGATCATGGATGTCTATATACCGAATGAAAATATAACAGGAATTGTTGTCCTAAGCTTATTGATTTTGGTGATTTTCTTTATTATTTCAGCTGTTCTTCGTATGAAGATCACCTTGACCTCAAGGCTGGGACAGAACATTATTCATACCATACGAAGTGATATTTTTAAACATTTGCAGGAGCTGCCGTTTTCCTATTATGACGACAGACCCCATGGTAAGATACAGGTGAGAGTTGTTAATTATGTAAACAGCCTGAGTGATTTGCTCTCCAACGGTATTGTAAATACGATCACAGATCTTTTTAGTTTGATATTTATTGTTGTTTTTATGTTTATTGTAAATGTCCGGCTGGCATTGATTTGCCTGCTGGGACTTCCACTGCTCATGATATTGATCTTTCTGATCAAAACAAAGCAGCGTGTGGCTTGGCAGATTTCCAGCAATAAATCCTCGAACCTGAATGCCTATATCGCGGAAAGCATCAGCGGTATCCGGGTAACGCAGAGCTTTACCAGAGAGCAGGAGAATTCCAAGATATTTAACGGATTATGTGGGGAATATAAGGATGCGTGGATGGATGCGGTAAAGTACAATTTCCTTCTGTGGCCAGCGATCAATAATATTTCAACCTGGACGACCG
>SVEA01000142.1 GCA_015057615.1 Lachnospiraceae bacterium
CATGAGCCTCCAGTTTTGATGATTGTTTCTAGACAACTCAATTATACCAAAACTAGCGGATTCATGCTATTTATTTGCCAGTTATTATTGAATTTTCAAGGTGCATAGGCACTTATCCAAGTGCGAAGTTTGAGTTATTAAGACATAAATTATGCAAATCAATGAAGTTGATTTTATAAACTAGCTTAATCTTAATAAATATACTCGTTATTGAATTGATTATAGAACTCATCATATATCTCACGGTAGAAGGATTCATTTCCTAATATAGAAGCATATCCAATTATCATAAGGATACCAAAGAGCAGGGCAAGTCCGGATAGAATAACGCCGGCAATCGCCATGCCTTTTCCGCCTTTTTGATTTTTTAAGCTAATAATACCTAAGATCAATCCAATAATTGCGCCGATAACCGGAAGGAATGGAACACAGAAAAGCAGTGCGCTTAGGATACCAAGGACCAAAGAAGCGATTGCCATACCGTTGCTCTTTGGAGGCTGCTCCGGTTGATATGGCTGCTGGTATTGATAATTGGGTTGCTGGTATTGCTGCTGCGATTCCCTATAGATTGGCTGTTGGTACGGTTCTTGATTTTGCTGATACGGTTGCTGATATGACTGCTGATCATTGTTTTGCTCCGCCTGCCCATTATGTTCTTGCATCTGTCCATACCTCGGATGCTGTGGCTCATTATTCGGTTGCTGCCCGTTCACTGGGTTGTTATTATCAAGGTCGTTTAAATCTCCCATCCGAATCCCCCTTGCTTTATTTTTATTTTATAAAATTGCTAAATTAATCCTATCATATTAAGTTTTATTCTTCAATGATTAATTTATCACAAAACAGAAACTTTTATTCCAATGCTACGGCTCTCTTTCCTTTGCTTCGCAAACATCTTCCTATCTTATATGTTACTGTTCACACATGGGCAAAGTCTATAATATGATTTTGACAAATGATATCCGATCAGGAGGATTTGCATTCGTTGGTACTCTGGCTCCGTATTTTGGAGGCTTATGTACCGCTACGTAATGCAACTAAGCGAAAGCGTCTCCGATTCGGATACATTTGACGAAATCATAACATGATATACATGGTGGGTGTGAACAGTAACATCATATATAATTAAAAAGCAATCTATCTCGTATAATTCATTGACTATACTAACATGAATCATTATAATGATTTATAGAATATCCGCATAGTTTATATCAATATTATGTGTCTCTAAAGCTCACGATTAGGAACCTTTTCCAGCAGCTTTATAGCAGGCGGATATAGAAAGGAAGAGTGATTTTATGAAAAATATGCCGGAGGTAAAGCTGGGTATTGTTGCCGTAAGCAGGGATTGCTTTCCCATGGAGCTGTCCATTCGTCGAAGGGAAGCCGTTGTTGCTGCTTATACGGAAAGAATCGGCAGCATTTTTGAATGTCCCACAACCGTAGAAAATGAAAATGATATGAGGAAAGCTTTATCCGAAGTCAAGAAGGCAGGATGCAACGCTCTTGTTGTATATCTGGGCAACTTCGGACCGGAGACCTCGGAGACTTTATTAGCAAAGTATTTCGATGGTCCTGCCATGATTGTTGCGGCTGCCGAGGAAAGCGGCGACGATCTGCTGGATGGCAGAGGCGATGCTTACTGTGGTATGCTAAATGCCAGCTATAACTTGAAATTGAGAGGAATCAAGGCTTACATACCGGAATATCCGGTTGGAACTCCGGAAGAAGTTGCTGATATGATTGGTGAGTTCCTTCCGGTAGCAAAAGCAATTATCGGTTTAAACAACCTTAAGATTATCTCCTTCGGTCCCCGTCCGCAGGATTTTCTTGCCTGCAATGCACCAATACAGCAGCTTTATAATGTAGGGGCTGAGATTGAAGAAAACTCCGAGCTGGATTTATTTGCAGCCTTTAATGAGCATGCCGATGATCCCCGGATACCGGAAGTAATAAAGGACATGGAGCAGGAATTAGGCTCCGGCAATAAGATGCCCGGCATTCTGCCTAAACTAGCGCAATATGAGCTGACCTTACTCGATTGGGCAGAGGCGCATAAAGGCTCCAGACAATTTGTAGCTTTTGCAAACAAATGCTGGCCTTCCTTCCAGACACAGTTCGGATTTGTTCCCTGCTATGTGAACAGCCGACTTACCGCAATGGGCATTCCAGTTTCTTGCGAGGTAGATATCTACGGTGCTTTAAGTGAATACATCGGTACCTGCATCAGCGAGGATGTTGTTACCCTTCTGGATATCAACAACACGGTACCCCATGATATGTATCAGGCAGAGATCAAGGGCAAATACTCCTACAACTGCAAGGATACCTTTATGGGATTCCACTGCGGCAATACCGCAAGCTGCAAGTTAAGCAATTCTACCATGAAGTTTCAGAAAATTATGGCAAGAAGCTTAGAACCGAATCAGGAGCCGAACATTACCCGTGGAACCCTAGAGGGTGATATCCTGCCGGGTCAGATTACATTTTTCCGTTTGCAAAGTACTGCCGATGCAAAATTGAGAGCCTATGTTGCGGAAGGAGAAGTGCTTCCGGTAGCAACCCGTTCCTTTGGATCGATCGGTGTTTTTGCAATTCCGGAAATGGGACGCTTCTATCGCCATGTACTGATCGAGAAAAATTATCCGCATCATGGCGCAGTTGCTTTTGGTCATTTTGGCAAACCGCTGTATGATTTGTTCCGGTACCTTGATGTTAAAGATATCGGCTTTAATCAACCGAAAGGAATGCTGTATCCAACCGAGAATCCCTTTGCAAGATAGTATCTTCTATATTTCATTGTAAATCATACTATGCGTGTCGTAAGTCCGCTTAAGAAGTGCCAAAACAGACATTTCTATGGCTTATGACACGCATAAAAACATTTATGATGCATATTTTTTTATAAACACTTTATAATTTCATTAGAATGTTTATAGAAATATTAAAAAAGTGGTTCATTTCATTGACTCAATTGTCGTATTTTGGTATAATCGAAGCCAACAAGACAGTTCGCTTGCTATAAGAAATCTTCGATATGCAATCGAACAAACGTATCATAGGGAGGACTATCGAAATGGAAAATGGAAATAACGGGAAAGCAACCGCTTCACTCGTGCTGGGTATTATCAGCTTAGTATTTATTTTCTTTGGAACCTATGCTTTTCTAGGTATTATTCTTGCTATCATCGGCCTTGTTCTTGGTATTCAAGCAAAGAAAGAGGATCCTAACGATAGTAAGGCAAGAGCCGGCGTAGTGTTAAGTATTGTCGGTCTGGCTTTATGCGCAGTAACTTTTGTTGCCTGCTTTGCCTGCATCGGTTTATTTGCCAGCTTAGCATAAGCGATCGCATTATGTAATTCATGTTAAAGGGCTTTTGCAAATTACCTGCATGAGCCCTTTTCTTCATGAAGAGCATATTAACAAACGGATACGTCTTATCTGACAGGAGGAATTTGATGCTGCCGACCATTACTGTTTTTCATAAAACGATTGCAATGTATGGACTAATGGCTGTCCTGGGGGTATTCACCGGCGTCACCATTGCAATATTACGGAGAAGAACCTACCATTTTGAGAAGGATGATATCCTATTTGCTTCCTGCTATGCCGGAATCGGATTGATTCTTGGTGCGAAGGTGCTCTATCTCCTTACCATACTTCCAAAGCTGATTGAAAATTGGGAGTTTTTTATCTCGGATATCGCAAATCTTTATCAGATTCTTTCCGGAGGTTTTGTATTTTACGGAGGCTTTCTCGGTGCTGCACTTGGCTTCTATATCTATTGCCAGCAATATCATATCGATGTTATAAAAATGCTGGATTTCTTCGCCCCGGTCATACCGATTATTCATGGAATCGGGCGGATCGGCTGCTTCTTTGCCGGTTGCTGCTACGGTATTTCCTATAATGGTCCTTTGCATGTCCTATTTCAGCATTCCCCGGCAGCGCCGAATGGGATACCGCTTTTTCCGATCCAGCTGGTCGAAAGTATCTGTAATCTGTCGGTTGGTATCCTGCTTTTACTTTATGCAAAGCCGGAGCGAAGACCCGGAAAAATGATCGGTCTTTATATCACTTCCTATGCTGCCCTGCGCTTTGCATTGGAATTTCTCCGGGGTGACACCGTTCGGGGAAGTTTTCTAAGTCTGTCCACTTCCCAGTGGATCAGCCTCCTGCTGCTTCCGGCTGGCATTTGGCTGTTCCTTGGTATCCGGCAAAATAGAAACAAACCATAACGATAACACTTTTTTTGAAAGAAAAATAAAGGACAGCTTTTCATAATTATTTACATATTTAGAAGAATGTATTATGCCTGCTCATTTCGGTTACACTAATTCCGAGGTGATATTATGTCATATGTAGCTCCGGCAATCAAGGATAAATTCGAAACCCTATCCATTGATTTAAAAAATGCTATTTTAGAGCGGAATGTTGAAATATATAACATTCAGGATCTTATTCATGTACTCGAGCAAATTGTTAGTGAGGGTACGCAGGAAGAACAGGAACAACAGGAACAACAAAAAGTCTGAACAACTATTCACTTTAAATTTTATAGGAAGAGTCTGCTGTATTTGTCTTGCGGCAGGCTCTTCTTCCTGCATATAATTCGTTTTCTCATTGACCTGCTATTTTATCAAAGTGAAATACTGTGAAAAATGTAGATTTAGTAGATATTTTTATCTTAGATAGTTTATTGAATTTATTATATGGATATGGTAAAATTAAACTATATATTTTAGCGAATTTTAATAAGTAGAGTAGAATTTTGTCACCAAAGGTCAAGGGAGGATAATACTAATGAAACTTAGAGTACATGAGATGAAAAAGGAAGAAAAGACACAGGACAAGGATGATCAGAAGCTTACGATTTCGGAGGTTTCTCCGCAAGTGCAAGATCCGGTTAATGATTCAGGAAACGCCTCCGGTGCGAAAACAGGCTTCAAAGGGATCTTGAATTTTGTACCAAAAGCGCTCCGTCCGGTAGAAAAATCCAAGAAAAAGTCAGGGAAAATAATTGTTAAATTAATCGGAGCATTCATCATCCCGATCCTGCTTTGCGCAGCCCTTGGGATTCTATGTTACATAACGGCGAAGGATGCATTATTGAATAAATATGAAGCTTCCTCCAGAGATACCATCAGTGCAATGGGTATGTATTCTGTTAATAAATTTGAAAACATCGAAGGCAAGGCTCTCGATTTTCTTAATTCCGATGATGTCTTACAGTATACTAAAAACGTTATGATGGAGAATTTTGTGGATGCAAAAACTTATGCAGATAATTGCCGTAAATCATTAATTGCATTAGCGGTTAACAATTCCTCTATCACAAACTATTTTCTGTTTACTCCGGGTGCTGCCCCGATTACTTCTACCTCTTCGATAAATTTTACAGATACCTTCTATGATGAATTTAAGCAGGGAGAGATCGGACAATACTTTGCAACCAATTCATCCAAAAAAGCTGCCTGGTTTGGTTCCCATGAATCGATTGACCGTATTGACGAGGCTGCCATTTCCCCCTATGGATTGACCTATATCCGCGAATTTATTAACGGCAAGGGTTATCTTACGATCGATATCAGCCGAAAGGCAACGGATGAGATCCTGAATAAATTGGATTTCGGCAAGGGCAGCATTTCCGCTATTATTACTCCGGATGGTACCGAAACATTTCACTCCGAATCAACCATAACCGGTCCAATCTTCTATAAATCCGATTTTTATGCCAAGGCTCTCGAAGGCAAAGAGGAGTTTAGTGATTACATTACCTATAACGGAAAACGTTACTTATTCCTATACTCTCCGATTGGGAAAACCGGACTTTCATTATCTACTTTAATACCGCAGGACCTCTTATTGAACGAAGTATCAAAAATCCGAATTATTACGGTTCTATTTACCATAGCAGCAGTCATACTATTGTCCCTGATCGGATTCATTATTTCGTCCGGTATCAGCAGGGAAGTAAACTCCATGAGTAAATCTTTAGGAGAGATTGCACAAGGTAATCTATCCATAAGATTTACAACCAAACGGAATGATGAATTCAGAGTCCTGAGTAAAAGCCTAACAAATATGCTACAAAATATTTGTATGCTCATTCAGGATACCAAAGGGTTCAGCTCCATGGTTTCCCACTCTGCGGATGAGGTTGTGACGCAATCCAATACACTTTCCAAAGCTTTCAGCGATATCACCAGTGCTATCGAAGATGTCGAGACTGGTGTTGTTTCCCAGGCAAGCGACGTGGAATCAAGCTTTGTAAAAGTAACGCAGTTTTCTGAACAGATTACCGGTGTTATAAAGCATACAGATAAAATGGGAGCGATCGCGGACAGCACTTTAGAGATTACGGATCAGGGGAAGCTTATGGTCGGCGACCTGAATACAAAATCGGATGCTACCGTTCAGATTACCAGAATTCTTGCCGAAAATATTGCCTTAGTTGAGGAGCAATCAAAAAATATCGGAGGTATCATATCCACCATTAACGAGATTGCGGAGCAGTCCAATCTTCTCTCCCTGAACGCTTCCATCGAAGCCGCCCGAGCAGGGGAAGCCGGACGCGGTTTTGGAGTCGTTGCGGAAGAAATAAGAAAGCTTGCCGAGCAGTCGAAGAATTCCAGTGGAGAAATCAAGAAACTAATTAAGAACATTCAGGAAACCTCCGCCAATACTGCACAATCCGTAAAGCAGGCGGAAGAAAATGTTGCCTCCCAAAGCGAAGCTCTTGAAAAGACCATCCACGTATTTGCAGAAATCAGCGAATCGGTAATAACCTTAGCAAATGGTCTAAAGGAAATCATGAAAAACATGGAACTGGTTAGTAATGAAAAAGAAGAAGTACTCTCCTCTATCAGTAATATCTCCGCAGTTTCCGAAGAAGCAGCTGCTTCTACCGAGGAGGTCGCAGCTACCATTAATGAGCAGAAAAATTCCATTCATAAGCTTACTTCTGAGGCAGAGGACTTGATCCGGAAGACAAAGGATTTACAGAATTCTATCCAGAGATTTCAGATATAAAAAAATTGCTATCGCTGCCATACTAGAATGGCAGGCGGGTCCGATTAGCATGATCCATAAAGGGGGATGCTGCAAGACAAATGTCAATGCTGTATCCCCCATGATGATTAAGGGATCGCCAAGGGACAAAGAAAGGCTATGTAATATCACGTATTTAATTCTTTATTTCTAAAAAGGGTTCATACATCATCAATGCATGATTTTCCGTAATATATTCCTCTGCAATCTCCTTTCCAGCAAGGTCAAAGACTTTTCGGTATATCGCATTATGTCGGCTGTATTTGCCAAAGAGTTCTCTTTTGATATAGTGTTCTTTCTCATATACCTGGTAGGTTTCTATTATTTTATTCTGCATCCTCCAGCATCCGCACAGATGGGTATCCGTGAGCCATATCATAAGCTGAAAGGGCTGGCTCGTATCATTTCGGATCATCAAATCCCGATAATTATATACACAAGTCGCACCGCTGCCAAAGGGCTGCGTTCGATTGCTGTCTGGAAATACATCATAGCTGTGCCGGTAGCGTTCTACTACGGTAAGAGGTGTATGTAATGTCATCCAGTAAATAAGATTCGAGAGCTGGCACAGCCCGCCGCCCATGCCCGGAAGAAACGCTCCTGAAAACAAAATCAGACCTTTTTTATAGCCCTTACGTCTTGTCGGTTTCCCAATAAGCTTCCAATAGGAAAAGGTCTCGCCCGGCTGCAGGATAATATGATTCACTTTTTTCGCTGCGATTTTCAAATTCGTAATCTTATGATACTGTAGGTACATGTCCACATCTTTTAGTTTCCGAAGCAGTGGAGTACTATGGGAAAAGCAGATAAGAGGAAGCGGGGTGCTCTCTTTATATGTGGCAAACTTCACATTACCAAAACGCCAATAAAGTCTCCTTTTGGTCCGGTAATAACACTTTCCCAAAAGCAATCTTAATTTTGATCTCCTTCTTGGATTCAAATCTGCACTATTGAATTTCATATACGTAATTTCACTCCTTCCTTGTCAGAGAGCTTATCCCGATCGTAAAATTCCTGAGAATATGATTTCATCAAACAATGGCAACATTTAATGATTAGCCCGACAAAAGCCTTCTTAACAAATCGTCTTTATCAATTTGCATAAATCAAGGTAAAACTTAAGTAATAGGAAACAATGTTTTACTGCACAGCTGTTTGAAGTCGTTGGTACATAAGATCATGTGTTTTATGATCTTATGTACCATTACGTACTTCATCCCAAGGATTGCGTATTGTGCAATGCTTTGCGGGACTGCGTGTTGCGAATGAAATTTGTTTCCTATTACTTGTCAACACATAGATTGTGCAAATTGATGAAATCGAGTTTATAAATCGGCTTTTGTCACTCCTATCATTTTATATTACTATACCACAATTACCATTTCCTGTAACCATCAAGTCGAAAGTTACCGTATACAAAAAACGATTTTGCAAATACTACTAGAAATAAATCGAAAGGAGCTCTAGATAATGTATAGCGATATGGAAGACAGCAAAGCTACTCCTACCAAGCGAACCGGTAACGATAAAGACACCAATACCGATAATGAAGTGAAGGATGATACACATACGGAGATTGAACAGCCGAATCACACAAGCGCAACTCCGGAAATACCGGTGGAAATGCCTGCAAGAGATCGATAATACGATAAATAAAATACGTAGGAATATGAATTATCAGGTTCCTAATATAACAAAAACCGGATTGCTGCAAGCACTTCTGCTATGCCCTTACAGCAATCCGATTTTTATAGCAATATATTATGATTAGCCCAGCAAAAGCCTTCTTAACAAATCATCTTCAGCAATTTGCACAAACCAAGATAAAACCAAGTAATAGGAAACAATATTTTAATCCGCAACTGTTTGAAGTCGCTGGCAACTTAGACCATGTATTTTGTGGTCTTATGTACCACTATGTACTTCAATCTAAGTACTGCGTTTTATGCAGTGCTTTGTGAGACAGCGTGCTGCGAATGAAATTGTTTCATATTACTTGTCAATGCATTAATTGTGCAAATTGACGAAGCCGAGTTTATAAATCGGCTTTTTGTCGGGTTAATCATATTATTACGCTAATTAGCCGAAAATTACAAAGTATCCGATAACCAATGCACCTAAAGCAATTCGGTACCAGCCAAAGGCTTTAAAATCATTATTTTTAATGTATCGTATCAGGAAACGAATTGCTATGAGTGAAACCACAAAAGCAACCACCATACCGGTAAGCAGTATGGCAGCTTCCGTTCCGGTGAAATCAAAACCAAACTTCCAAAGCTTTAATGCACTTGCACCAAACATAACCGGAATGGATAGAAAGAAGGAATATTCTGCAGCTACAAACCGTGAAGTACCAAGTAAGATTGCACCCATAATGGTAGCGCCCGAACGAGATGTTCCCGGAATTAAGGAAAGAACTTGAAATACTCCAATAAGGAACGCTGTTTTATAGGAGAGCTCGCTAAAGTTCTTTATTTTATCCTCTTTTCCCTGATTGCGGTTTTCTATCACAATGAATAGAATACCATAAACAATGAGTGTGATGGCAACGGTTACATAATTGTAAAAATGCTCATTAAGCCAGTCATCAAATAATACACCCATAACTCCGGCAGGAATCACTCCAACAATTACTTTAAACCAGATACTCATGGTATCCATTTTCTCCTGCCTCGTCTTACTAGGTGAGAAAGGATTTAGCTTGTGAAAATACAGTATAACAACTGCCATAATAGCACCTAACTGGATTACCACAAAGAACATTTCTTTAAATTCATCCCTGGCGCTTAGCTGCATGAATTCATCTACCAGAAGCATATGCCCGGTACTACTGATCGGCAGCCATTCCGTAATTCCCTCTACGATTCCCAATATGGCCGCTTTTAATAGTTCAATTAATAAAGTCATCTTTATCCTCCAATTATTTTTCGTTAATCATCTAGTTTCATTACATATTAATTTATTGCGGAGCCTTTACCTATCAAATCGTGTGACATTAATTTACAATAAACTAAATATATAAATCAACTGTAACAACCATGTCCCTATTATATAACGATATCGTAATAAGTTCTACTTCAAATATAGGAATTAGTAAATATTAATTATTTTAATTAACGGAAGGACTGATTATTTCTGTCATTCTGGAGGATCACATACACTGCATGGTTAATAATATGTCTTTGCCTCATCTAAGTCTAATTTTATCCACCTTCATAATAAATTGTTATACGACTTATGTCAAATATAATCGGAATTCAGCAACATTTTATTCCTATTCTCTTCTCCCTGCAACGAGAGCCTCTTTTGTCGCTTTGCCAATTGTCTTGCCGGAATCTTCGAGATGTTTTCCCCAGCCGAGCTTATCCCAATAAACGAGCACAGCAATTCGAGTCTTCGGACCGTAATCCCCATCTACTTTTAATCGGGGTAACCAATCTGGCAGCACTGCATTGAGCTTTTTCTGCGCCCATTTGATATCCTTAGAATCTGATTCCGGTGTAATCGATCTGTCCGGTATGTATTCTTGTGATATATAATTTTCCGCTGTGTATTCCTCCGGTAGATACTTCGCCCCGGTGTATTCACATACGCCACGGCAGATCTCAGCAGCACATTTCTTCCAAAATTCTTTGCATGCCATCAGCTCCATAGCTTCTCTCAAGTTCGTCATAAAAGCCAGTTCGCAGAGAATAGCTGCCTTAACATCCATGTTATTGCAGTTACACATAGCAAGAGCTGCCGAAGATATCCCCCTGTTCTTCTGCCTGGTTCCTTCTGCCAAATGCTTTAGGACTGCTTCCGCCAGCTTTTCACTCTGTCCTGCATATTTGTTGTGTATGTAAATTCCTACACCCTCGGCGCTGTTAAAAGTCTTACCGTCGCCGAAAGCATTAAAATGAATGCTAATGCTGTAATCGCAGCCGGCTTTTGCAATTGCTTTTTGACGATCCGACAGTGCTTGATCCAGATCATTAAAAGCATTGTCATCATCCCAGCCGGTACGCATGGTATCAAATCCGCAGCGTTCCAGCTCTTTTACTAAAAAATTAGCAACGCCGACATTCGCATTATGCTCCCGGTATTGCTCACCATCATTGATATCCATTTTACCATCCCTGTTAATATCAATCGCCTGTGGTATTGGCGGTGTACGTTTCCCCGCCGTGCTACTTCCATGGCCGGAATCAACATTAATCAGCATTCTTATCACCCTCCGATTTATCAATTTTTTGTTTCATTATATCCGGGATAGGTTAACCCGTATTTCTATAACCGTTATATTTGCCCGACAAAAGCCTTCTTAACAAATCGTCTTCATTAATTTGCACAAATCAAGGGAAACCTTAAGTAATAGGAAACAATATTTTAATTCGCAACTGTTTGAATTCGTTGGCACTTAGACCACGTATTTTGTGGTCTTATGTACCACTATGTACTTCAATCCAAGTACTGCGTTTTATGCAGTGCTTTATGAGACCATGTGTTGCAAATGAAATTTGATTCATATTACTTGTCAACACATATATTGTGCAAATTGACAAAGTCAAGTTTATAAATCGGCTTTGGTCTCTCATATCACAGTTATAAATACATTAACAATAAATTCTATGATTACAGTTGTCCTGATATACTAATTCGCAGAGCAATATCTGAGTGGTATGAAATAAAAGTGAATAAAACAGAAAAAGCACCGGTTTCCCGATGCCTTATTAATATACACAAAAATCCATTATTTACTATAATATAATTTACAAAATCAGCCTGGACTTCATTTTCAGATGAAGGGATAATCAATAACACGGTATCTCCCCTCCACAATGCTTGCAAACTGAGGAAATGCCTGCTTATTCCAAACTATATCACCGATTCATAACGAAAAGGGCTCTGTTATTACCAGAACCCTTTTCCGCAATTTATTATTACTTTTCGCTTCGGGCGGTCTGCCAATTCGCCAGCATCGCATACATTTCTATATTGGCAGCATGATCTAGCGCGTCCCTGCGCAAATCCTTATCACGCTCCTGCGTTCCCCATCCTCTGACCCAATTGATCGGCAGATACCCTTCGTATAAGTAATTCTCATACGCAAAATCCATGGTATTCTGAAATGTCATAATATATTCTTCTGCCTGCTCCGGAGCATATTCGTATAAATCGATATAGCCTCTTAGCAGAATGCAATTAAACCATATATTTGACGTACATGGCCAGTAAGTAACAGTATCGGATACCATCCGGCTAAAGTAATCATAAGCACCTTTCGCTGCCGACAGAGCTTCCTTTAAATATTTTTCTTCTCCGGTAGCCCCATACAATGCCGCTGCTCCCGAGATCATCGTTCCGGTATTATAGGTATAGTATCCTCCCCCGGGCACACCCTCAATCCAGTTCCCATCCTCATTCGGATAAGCCCTTACCAGATCCTCGTAGATATTTAGCTCCGGATTCTTTAATGTAATTGAGAAATCATATACTTTTTTCGCCCATTTTAGATACTCTTCTTTTCCCGTATGCTTATAAAGATCCACAAGAGGTTTGATCACTGGCTGGTTCGAACAGCTGTGCCTTGCTTCCTTTCTGGTATCCCAGAATATGCCTCCCAAAGGTTCAAACCAGGCTTCCTTTAATACAAAGTTCATTAGGTATTCTGCTTTTTCCAAGTATTCTTTTTTCCCTGTCACCTCATAGGAGCGTAAATAATTTATCACCAGCCATTCATTGTCATCATAAGCTAAACCGGGTTCTGTCGCCCCTAATTTTTTACTGCCCCGCCGGACAACATATCCCCATAATTCACCGTCTTTTTGATATCCATAATAATCAAGATTCTCATTTACATGGTGAAGCATCGGTATCTGTTCCGAATCCATGATTGCAAGCTGGGACTGCATCGACATCAGGGCTCCGTATTCCCAGCAGGTCGCGGGCTCATTCTTAACCTGTGTTTTCGTCAGTACCTCAGGCGGATAATACAATCTTAGAAAACCTTTCTCCTTAATATAAAAGTCCTTATAAAACTGCTCCGCCATTTCGGAAGCTCTTTTCCTATTTCTTTCGGCCAGTTCCTTTATATCCGAGCTGTTTGTAAAGGTTTGCGCCCGTTTGCTATGATCTTGTAAATTACCAGTCTTTATTTCATCCATTTTCTTCTCTCCATTTACTGTTTCCGATTTTTTCTCTCTATCTATTGCTTCGGAGTTGTTCTTTCCTTCTGTTGTTTTTAAGTTCTTCTCTTCCTCTGTTGTTTCCGACTTACTTTGCTGTAAAACCTCACTGTTATTTTCGTTAACCGCAGTATCCGTATGTGCTGCAGTATCATTTGA
>SVEA01000143.1 GCA_015057615.1 Lachnospiraceae bacterium
AAGAGCATGGTCGTTAGTATGAATAGTCTCGTAAAAGAACTGCGAGTCATTATAAGAATAGCAAAGGCAGCTATTCTTCAGAGTTTATGCCCAAAGAGCATGGCCGTTAGTGTGAATAGTCTCGTAAAAGAACTGCGAGTCATTATAAGAATAGCAAAGGCAGCTATTCTTCAGAGTATATGCCCAAAAAGCATGGAGGTTAGTATGAGTAAAAAACATGATATGTATATTAATTATGATCATTTCTATAAAAAACGCAGAAGAAGAGGAAGTTCGAAAGCGTTCAAGGTTGTTTTCACAATTATACTGGCATCCGTGGTCGGCGTGGCTCTTTTTTTCACTATAAAATCTCATATTAATTTTGAGGACAGCGATAAACTTTCAAAGCAAAAGGATGCTGCAGGAAACAATGGTATGGAGGATAAGGTTACCGGTAAGGATCCCTCCGGTCTTAACAATGCAGGAATTAATTCGGAAAAGATTGCAGAGAACGATCTGACTGAAACTGTACCAACTCCTGTGGTTACCCCGGTGGTGCAGAACCCGGTAGATACGATTGCTACGAAGGAACGTATCCCTGTTAAGGCGAAAGGCATCTATGTCACTTCTTCGAAGGCTGGTTCGGAAGATCGGAACCGACTTATTGAATTAATCGATACCACGGAAATAAATGCGATGGTGATTGACGTAAAAGGAGATACCGGCAAAATCTCCTATTCTATGAACAGTCCGAAGGCACAGGAAATCGATGCGACAACCAATCAGATTGCCGACATGGAAGCCTTGGTGGGGGAATTGAAAGAAAAAGGCGTTTATTTAATTGCTAGAATTGTTGCCTTTAAGGATCCCTATCTTGCGGAGCAGAAACACGAACTGGCAATTAAGAATAAGGATGGTTCCCTGTATCGGGATAATAACGGGGAATGCTGGGTCAATCCTTATAAAAAGGAAGTAAGGGATTATCTGGTCGAGGTGGCAACGGAAGCAGCCGTCATTGGTTTTGATGAAATTCAGTTTGATTATATCCGTTTTTCAACAGGGCAGGGGATTGCAGATGCGGATTTCGGTAAAGAAGCAGGGACGAAAACCAAGGAAGACATTATTATTGAATTTACGAAATATGCCTACGAGAAATTAAAACCGCTTGGCGTATTTGTGGCAGCGGATGTTTATGGTACGATTATCAGCAGTAGTATCGATGCCGGATTGGTCGGCCAGAATTATGTGGAAATGTCAAAATATCTGGACTATATCTGCCCCATGATTTACCCTTCTCATTTTGGGGATGGAAATTACGGAATAGAGTATCCGGATTTGGAACCGCTGCTAATTGTACGCAAGGTTTTAAATGCTTCCAAAGAAAAGCTTGCACAGATACCGGAAGGGGAGCATCGTGCGATTGTCCGGCCTTGGCTTCAGGATTTTACCGCCACCTGGATTAAGCATCATCAGACCTATGGCGGAGAAGAAGTGCGGGCGCAGATTAAAGGAGTGTATGAAGCCGGATATGAGGAATGGCTGTTGTGGAATGCGGCAACCAAATACTCGGTAGATGGATTACTAAAGGAATAGCTTTGTTTTTCGCATCAACCTGTCTATTCGGTACGAATATATTTTGGATAAGAATAATATATATCTAGTATAAGTGACGTGGAGGTGTCCAATGGATAAGGCAATCCATCAAAATACAAAAATATTATTCTTATTAAAGGGACTGCTGTTTTCTTATATTGTTACGGCATTTATTCTGCTTATTCTTTCTTTCCTGATGTTAAAGCTTGATTTGCCCAGCCTAGTGATTAGCGGCGGAATTAATCTCGCTTATATTCTGTCTACCTTCCTTGCAGGCTTCTATGTAGGGAAAAAGGTGGAGCTTCGGAAGTTCCTATGGGGCATCCTGATGGGGGTTATGTATTTCGTAGTTCTAATGCTAGTATCCCTGTTAATGAACCGTGTATCTCCCATTCCATTTGGGGGGCTTTTAACGGTACTGATCATGTGTGGACTTAGCGGTATGCTGGGTGGAATGATAAGCTAAGGATAAGCGTAGGTGTGGATAAAGGATGAATATGGAGAAATGGAATAGGATTATGGCGCATCAATCCGTTTGCTGACGGCCATAATCCTATTTTATGTTATAGGAAAGTTTTCCGAACTTACCTATAACATAAAAAGCACTCCGTGCAGAATGCGCTCGGCGCGAGAGTTTGCCAAGGCAAACTCTTTGCTACTCGTGCGGTGGTGTTCCGAAAATGATTGTAATTTATTCTCGGATTGATTATACTATAGTTGGATTAATCTGTTCTTAAAAGATTGGTTCGCTTCTTTCATTAGATTTTGTGCCGCTGTAAGCGGCGGAATGCGAGGAAAAATGGAAAAAGTTTTAATTACCGGAGCAGGCGGACAGCTAGGACTTGCTGTAAATAAGGTGCTCCGGGATACGAAGGATTATACGATTTATCGGACCAGCCAGATCGGAGATGCGAAAGAGAATATTCAGCCTTTTGATATTACCGATGAGGCGGCAGTGAACTATTTGATGGATGATTTGAAGCCGGATATCATTATAAATTGTGCGGCATTCACCGCAGTTGACCTATGTGAGAGCGAAGAAGACAATGCATATCGTGTTAATGCTCTGGGACCAAAGTTCCTGGCAACGGCTGCGGAGAGGGTAGGCGCAAAGCTGGTTCATATTTCTACAGATTATGTTTATGATGGACAAGCCGGCAAGCCTTATATTGAAGGAGATTCCACTAATCCGATCAGTGCATATGGCAGGACAAAGCTGGCGGGGGATGAATTTGTGGAGAAGTGTTGTAAGAAATTCTTTATTCTGCGTACCGCCTGGGTTTATGGAGAAGGAAAAAATTTTGTAAAAACGATGCTTCGTCTGGCGGATAGCGGCAAGCAGCTCCGGGTTGTGGGAGATCAGTTCGGTACGCCGACTAGTGCGCTGGAAATAGCCAGAGTGATTGCATTTTTAATTAAGACGGAGAGCTATGGTCTCTACCATACTACCTGTGAAGGAAGTACCAGCTGGTATGCCTTTGCAGTTGAGATCATGAAGGAAGCAGGGAAAGAGGTTCATATAAAAGCAATTTCGACCTCCGAATATCCTACCCCGGCAAAAAGGCCGATGTATTCGGTGCTGGATAATAAAGCACTTAGGGAAAGGCACGGGTATGTGATGAAGGATTGGAAGGATGCTTTTAAAGAATATAGGAAGGATTACCAGGAGGATAAATGATGAAAACATATCTTGTTACCGGGGGCGCCGGATTTATTGGATCAAATTTTATATTGTATATGCTAAAGAAATACCAGGAAGAAATAAAGATCATCAACGTTGATTGTCTGACCTATGCAGGAAACCTGGAGAATTTAAAGGAAGTAGAAAACCAAAAAAATTATAAATTCCTTAAAGTGGATGTCTGTGATAAGGAAGCAATCCTTAAAATTTTTCAAACCTATGAGATTGACCGGGTCATCCATTTTGCAGCAGAAAGCCATGTAGACCGTAGCATCCGTAATCCGGAGGTATTTGTTAATACTAATGTTCTGGGCACCTTAAATCTTTTAAATGCAGCAAAGCTTGCATGGGAAACGGAGGATGGCTTTAAACCGGGTAAGAAATATCTGCAGGTATCGACGGATGAGGTGTATGGAGCTTTGGAAGGAGAGGAAGGCTATTTCTATGAAACAACTCCTCTTGATCCGCACAGCCCTTATTCTGCGAGTAAGACTTCCGCAGACTTAATGGTGAAATCCTATGTGGATACGTTCCATTTCCCAGCAAACATAACGAGATGCAGTAATAACTATGGACCTTATCAATTTCCGGAAAAATTAATTCCTTTGATGATTCACAATGCCTTAAATGGTAAGAAGCTTCCTGTCTATGGAAGCGGTAAAAATGTCAGGGATTGGCTTTATGTTGAGGACCATTGCAGAGCGATTGAGCTGGTGGCAGAAAATGGAAAAGCAGGGGAGGTCTATAATGTCGGCGGGCATAACGAGAAGAAAAATATTGAGATTGTTACGACAATCATCGATACACTCTTAGAAATGCTTCCTACGGATGATCCGAGAAGAAAGTTGATTTCCCACGATCTGATTACGTATGTTGAGGACCGGAAAGGGCATGATTTTCGCTATGCGATCGCTCCGGACAAGATTAAGGCAGAACTGGGATGGGAGCCGGAGACGCCGTTCTCCGAGGGGATAAAGCTGACAATTGCCTGGTACCTAGAGCATATGGAATGGATGGAACGGATAACGAAAGGCGAATACCAGAAATACTACGAGACGATGTACCGGATGTAGCAGCAGGAAGAATACGGATTAAAGTTTTTCCTTGATTTATGCAAATTGAAGAAGGCGATTTGTTAGGAAGGCTTATGATACACATATAATTATTATATTTTCGAAAGGTATGCTTTCGAAAGAGAGGTTAGAGCAGAATGAGATACGAAGAATTTACGATAGAAGGCCGTAATGCAGTCATCGAGGCTTTCCGTGCTGGGAAAACGATCGACCGGCTGTTTGTTCTGGACGGAAATCAAGACGGACCGGTAAGAACCATCATCAGAGAAGCGAAAAAAACAGATGCAATCATTACCTTTGTAAAGAAGGAGCGGCTGGATCAACTATCTTCCACAGGAAAGCATCAGGGAGTAATTGCGTATTGCGCAGCTTATGAATATGCGGAAGTGGATGACATTTTAAAGGCAGCAGAAGAGAGGAAAGAGGATCCATTCATCATATTGCTGGATAATATAGAGGATCCGCATAACCTTGGCGCTATGATTCGTACCGCACACCAGGCAGGTGCCCACGGGATTATAATACCAAAGCGCCGCGCAGTAGGACTTACGGCAACGGTTGCCAAGACTTCTGCAGGAGCAATTAATTATCTCCCGGTAGCAAAGGTTACTAATTTATCCAATACGATTGAGGATTTAAAGAAAAAAGGGCTATGGTTCGTTTGCGCCGATATGGATGGCGAACTAATGTATAAGATGAATTTAAAAGGCCCGATTGGATTGGTAATCGGCAGCGAGGGAGAGGGAGTTGGCAGATTGGTCAAAGAAAAATGCGATTTTACTGCAAAAATTCCGATGTATGGTAAGGTGGACTCTTTGAATGCTTCCGTAGCAATGGGAGTCCTTGCCTATGAAATCGTCAGGCAGAGATTAAACTAAAGGGATTAAGGATTAAGCTGGAAGAGTTAATAAGACAGAGATTAGGAATTGAGCTAGAAGGATTACGGGAGCGGCACGGGTGGAGTTGGATGTAGTCAGGGTGATTAAACTGGCGGATATCCTATGCGTTAGTGATATGGGGCAAAAAATACAGATAGTGTAGTTTATGATCCATAATATTGATATCTTGATACGAAAGAGACAGAGACTGCAGATCGCTTCATAAGCGGTCTCTTGACCGCTCTTCCGCTCAAAAATGGAATCTGCGGTTGGATAATCTTTTGCCGGGGAAGGCAAAGCTAGTAGAGAAAATGCGTATAGGTTGAGTAAGGAGGCGGCAGTATGACATCGAGTACCGAATTAGATACCCGGTCTGATAATGAAATTGTCTTTTTGATCCGTGAAGGAAATCAATCCGCCATGGATTATCTCTTAGAAAAGTACAAATATCTTGTAAGAAATAAAGCAAAGGCATTATTTTTAATCGGCGGAGACCGGGATGATCTGATACAGGAAGGTATGATTGGTTTATATAAGGCTATCCGTGACTTCCAGAGTGATAAAGACAATTCCTTCTTTAACTTTGCGGATCTTTGTATTTCCAGACAAATTTATAGTGCGATCAAAGCTTCGAATCGGAAAAAGAACATACCGCTGAATACATATATTTCCTTATATGCACCAGCTTATGGAGAAAATAGTGATTCTGAGGAAAAAGAAACGTTGGTTGACATAATTCATCAAAAAAATGTATCGAATCCTGAAGAATTATTTATTGACAAAGAGAACACGAGTATGATAGAATATGAACTTGTAAGGCGTTTGAGCAACTTGGAAAAACAGGTTCTAGATTTATATATGCAGGATTTAAAATATATACAGATTGCGGAAGTTCTTGGAAAAGAGCCAAAGACAATCGACAATGCATTGACTAGGATTAAGACAAAGTTAAATCAGGTACTCAAGGATATGTAATGCTGTTGTAGCTCAGCTGGTAGAGCACCTCATTGGTAATGAGGAGGTCAGCGGTTCGAGTCCGCTTAACAGCTTAATGAAAAACGTAGTAGGATCAGCGGGTGTAGCGATTTTAGAAAAGTCGTGAAGCCCGTTTTTCTATGTCTTTTTCTATGAATGGGGACTATTTCTCAAGAGCTTTTTGCTGCTGCCTGGGCGTCATGGCTGGATCCGGTGTGAAGGTGGTTGTTTCCCGGATCTTCTTACCGTTCACATCATAGCCATTACTTACAACAATTTTATAGCTATTACCTATTTGTCTTATTGATGCTATTGTATCAAACATCTTTTGGTATTGCCTGATTATTTATTGTAATGTATAATGATGGAAAAGCTATTAAGGGGGGAACGCTTATGAAGAAATACATTAAAACGTTTTTAGTGATTTTATTGGCAATTGTAGCATCAATTGCGCCATTACCCATTTCTTACACAAATGCAATTACAGTAGAAGCGCACTCAGGTAGGACAGATTCAAGCGGTGGCCATAAGGATAATAAGAACAAGAGTGGATTAGGTAGCTATCATTATCATTGTGGCGGTCATCCAGCGCATTTACATAAAAACGGTGTATGCCCATATTCAACTAGTACTACATCATCTACTAGCAAAAATACCAAATCAAATAAGAAAACTACGTCAACTAGTTCGAATAAAGCTAAAAGAACAACAAATAAAACAAACTCCAAAAAGTCTAAAAATAAATCATCTGTTTCGGCTAAAACAATAAAAAAAGTTCAAAAGGCATTAAATGAACTGGAATATGATTGCGGTGAAGTAGACGGGAAATGTGGCAAGAAGACAAAATCTGCATTAAAGAAATTTCAAAAAGATAATGATTTAAAAGTTGATGGGATTATTGGGAAGCAAGTAATAAAAGCATTAAATATATCATAACCAATTAGTTAATTAAGCATCCTTCGGGGTGCTTTTCTAATTTTTTTCGCTACTGCAAAGAGTAGTAAATAATGGAAGAATATAGGCGACCAAAGAGGAAAAGCAAATGAAAAAAGACAAAAAGTTTTTTGTGTTATTGTTTATTCATACAATACAAGTATGATATCAGTTGTGGCATAGATGAAAAGAAATATAATTAAATAGCAGGTCAAACGAAGGTTCAATTGAGCGTTCAATATAGTTGGCTCAAATAGAATAAAGATTGGTATTGACAAATCACAGCAAATCGTAATATAATAGCATTGCTGTTTGAAACAGACAGTGTTTATCGAGGCGTGGCTCAGTTTGGCTAGAGCGCTGCGTTAGGGACGCAGAGGTCGCAAGTTCAAGTCTTGTCGCCTCGATTTAAAGTACAGGGAAGAGGGATTTGAACTCGTTCAAGTCTTATCGTCTCAATTCAGAATATAAGGAAAAAGGATTTGAATTTGTTCAAGTCTTATCACCTTATTTCAAAACACAATAATAAAAGCACGAAAGCGTTGAGTTGGTATTGCGGATGCGATATCAGCTCTTTTTATCGTATAGGAATTGCGTCCAATACGATAAAAAGAGCCGCTAAGGATGCGCACTCGAGCGTAAGGTATTTTTCTGCCTGCGGCAGAACGCGCTCGACGCGAGAGTTTGCCAAGGCAAACTCTTTGCTGCTTCCCATATAAATTCTAAGCAGGCGGTGCTTTTTTGCTGAATGTTTCATCCGGAAGGCAAGGAAAGAATCGACCACTCAAAATGTTCTCTCTCTGGAATTGATTTCTGGATTTGTTAGTGTTATGCTTGAAATAAATGAAATACATAAAAAGCTGATCTATGCTATTTATGACTTAGGAGATCGATTATTTAATATAATATTAATATGATGCTAAGGTCAAAAGGACACATCATTAAAATGATGTGTCTATATTGCACGAAATAGCACGTGAAAAGCAAGCTTTTCAGCTGCTATTATTGTGCAATAAGTCAATCTGCACAAGCAGCATGACCTTTTGACCCTAGTATCTTAATATGCGTTTACGAAAATAAACATTATAAGAAAGAGTAAGGATTACTTTATCAAAGGAGATGCGATTCGTATGCGAATGTATGATTTGATTACAAAGAAAAAACATGGTGAGGAATTAACACGAGATGAAATCTCGGAAATGATACGTGGTTATGTAAATGGTGAGATACCGGATTACCAAATGTCCGCTATGCTCATGGCGATTTGCTTTCAGGGAATGACGGAAAAGGAAACGGCAGATTTAACGATTGAGATGGCGCATTCCGGTGATATGGTTGATCTTTCCGCTATAAAAGGGATTAAAGTGGATAAACACAGTACTGGGGGCGTTGGAGATAAGACGACGTTGGTGATCGGACCCATCGTTGCTGCCTGTGGAGTAAAGGTGGCAAAGATGTCAGGCCGCGGCCTCGGACATACCGGAGGCACCGTTGATAAGCTAGAGTCGATTCCCGGAATGCAGGTAGCATTAAAGCAGGAGCAATTCTTTGAAATCGTAAATAAGGTCGGTGTTAGTGTGGTTGGTCAATCCGGTAATCTGGCACCAGCAGATAAGAAGCTGTATGCGCTTCGGGATGTAACGGCAACTGTAGACAGTATTCCTTTGATTTCTTCCTCCATTATGAGTAAGAAGCTTGCGGCGGGCAGTGACTGCATCCTTTTGGATGTTAAGACCGGAAGTGGTGCTTTTATGAGGACGGTAGAGGATTCAATTGCCCTTGCACAGCGTATGGTGGCAATCGGAGAGCATGCAGGGAGGAATACGATGGCGGTGATTACGGATATGGATATTCCGCTCGGTCATGCGATTGGAAATTCCCTGGAAGTAATAGAGGCGATCGAAACCCTACAGGGGCATGGTCCAAAGGATTTGACAGAGGTATGTAAAATTCTCGCAGCCAATATGCTGTATCTGGCGAAGAAAGGAACCATTGAGGAATGTGAGCAGCTGGTACAGGAAGCCGTTGAAAGTGGAGCTGCATTAAAAAAACTTGTGGAAATGGTGGAAGCACAGGGCGGGGATTCTTCCGTAATACAAGATACCGGCAAATTTATAAAAGCCCCCCATCAATACGAGGTAAAGGTTTCCCGGGAAGGCTACATCCACCATATGGATACGGAGCAATGTGGTGTTGCCTCCGTGGTACTGGGTGCCGGTCGAGAGACGAAGGACAGCAGCATTGATTATTCTGCCGGTATTATATTGAAGAAGAAGACGGGAGAATTCGTTAAAAGTGGAGAGGTTTTGGCAGTCCTTTATGCTTCTAGGGAGGAGCTTTTTTCGAAGGCGGAGGAAATACTCACAAATGCGTATACATTTTCTAAGGAACCGGTCAGAGACCGTCCGCTTGTATTAGCTAAGGTAAGCTTTGACGGAGTTGAGAAATACTAGGTACGCAAAAGTTGCGCAGAAATGAGGTGGGGGAAATGTCTCCAATGATAGGATTTGATTTTTTGTTTTCTATATTTCCATTCTTTTTTATAGTTACCTTTATTATCATCATTGTTGCCATTGTCTATCAGTTGTCATCAAGCATGAAGCAAAAGCGCAGGAACGATCAGTCTCCGGTACTTACGGTTGATGCAAGCATCGTATCCAAAAGGACGGATGTCACATATCATCATCATGAGACCGATACCAATCATATGTATCATACAAATTCCCATACTTGGTATTATGTCACCTTCCAGGTGGAAAGCGGGGATCGTATGGAACTTCCGGTAGAGGGAGCGGATTTTGGAATACTGGCAGAAGGGGATGTCGGCAGGCTGACTTTCCAGGGTACCAGATTCCTTGGATTTGAAAGAAGGTAAGAATGGCTATGATTATTTCTGCTTCCCGAAGAACGGATATACCGGCATATTATTCCCAGTGGTTTTTAAACCGCTTGAAGGCAGGGTATGTCATAACGCGTAATCCGATGAATCCGAAGCAGGTAAGCCGGATATCTCTTTCTCCGGAAGCGGTTGATTGTATTGTATTCTGGACGAAAGACCCCATGCCAATGATGGATAAGCTGCCGGAGATAGACTCAATGGGATATTCCTATTATTTTCAATTTACACTTACCCCTTATGGAAGAGATATCGAACGGAACCTGAGAGAAAAAGAGGAAATTCTTCGGACATTTCAGCAGTTGTCCGGATTGCTTGGAAAGGAACGAATCGTTTGGAGATATGATCCAATTGTTCTGAATGCTTCTCTGACGATCCCTTATCATTTGCAGCATTTTGAGAGGATGTGCGGTGCGCTTAGCGGTTATACCAGTCAGTGCACTATAAGCTTTGTTGATTTATACAGCAAATTGAGTAAGATAATTAAGAAGAACATAATACGTGAAATCGGTACAGAGGAAATGCTTGAAATTGCGGAGCGGTTTTCAAGTATAGCACAGCGTTACGGAATAGAACTTCGGAGCTGCTCTGAAAAACTGGATCTTTCGCAATTTAATATCCTTCCGGCTGCCTGTATTGATAAGACGAAGGTGGAGGAGGTATGCGGTCATCCGATTACGTGGAGCAGGGATCGAAATCAGCGTCCCGGATGCGGCTGCATGAAAAGTGTCGATATCGGGGTATATAATACCTGCCGGAATGGCTGTATCTATTGCTATGCAAATCATAGTGATGCTTCGATTGAGAAGAACTGCAAAAGGCATGATAACAAATCAGATATTTTGATCGGAACCATTTCGTATGAGGAAAGCATGAAAAAATTATGAATTTCCTCACCTATAGAATTAAAAAGAAACTAGAGAATTGGTTAATGAAAAAGTAAATTCCCCTTAGGGTGTGGATATTCGAGAAAACTAGAAAATCTAAAAAATGGATATTAGTTAAAAAGCAAGCTATAGAAAATTTAAAAACAGATTGACAAAGGTTTTTTCCTATAGTATACTATTTCAAATAATTCATATCGAATTAACGGGAATTGATTAAAGGAGGAGTGTTCATGAGAACATCATTTGCAGTCATGTGTAATACTATGTGCAGCATGGGTATGTGCTGCATGCGAATGACATATGCGCACAGACGGCGAATGTGGTGTTATCATGATGCAAAGGAATAGAACACTTTTCTTTGATATAGGAAAACAAGGGGATATTATTAAATTCTCTTGCCATGATGAACAAACAGGATGCTGTCAAAGGCAGTCCTGTTTTTTTCTTGCTATTTTCCTTCTTTTATACTAATGTAATTATAGCAAAATTGTACAGTAGCTATTAATACGATTCATGCTGTACCAAATAAAAATATCGGAGGTGGAGTACTTGACGAGTAGAAAACCCATTATAGAGATTGTGAACATGGGGAAAGAGTTTCAAGGCAAAGATAATACGGTAAAGGCCTTGGAGAACATAAACTTAACGATATATGAAGGAGAGATTTTCGGAATCATCGGTCTCAGCGGTGCAGGAAAAAGTACGCTGGTACGATGTATGAACTTCTTGGAACGTCCCACGGAGGGCACTGTATTCTTTGATGGAGCAGATTTGGCATCGCTGAGTAAAAAGGAATTGTTAAAGGCTAGGCAGTCTATGGGGATGATTTTCCAACAGTTTAATTTGCTGATGCAGAGGACCGCTCTGGAAAATATATGTTTTCCGATGGAGATTGCAGGAGTAGCAAAGAAAGATGCTAGGAAGCGGGCGCAGGAGCTATTGGAGATCGTCGGCTTAGAGGATAGGGCAGGAGCATATCCTTCGCAGCTTTCCGGCGGTCAGAAGCAGAGAATTGCCATTGCAAGGGCTTTAGCTACCAACCCCAAGGTATTGCTTTGTGATGAAGCGACCAGCGCCCTGGATCCTACAACGACCCGTTCCATCCTAAGTCTGCTGAAGAAAATTAATAAAAGCCTTGGTATCACGGTTGTTGTGATTACTCATGAAATGAAAGTGATTGAAGAAATCTGCAACCGGGTTGCTATTATTGACCAAAGCAATATTGCTGAGGTCGGCGAGATGGAAGAGGTATTTGTAAGACCGAAGTCAAAGATCGCCAGACAGCTGATTTTTTCCAGGGATACCCATATCGATTCCTTTGTAGGCGAACATAAATGCAGAATCATTTTTGACGGAAGAACTTCCTTTGAACCGGTAATCGCGAATATGGTATTGGAATGCAAGACACCGGTCAATATCCTTTTTGCAGATACCAAAGACATTGACGGGAAGGCATTTGGCCAGATGGTAATTCAATTACCGGATGATGAGCTGAGCAGAAAGCGAATCTATGCTTATCTGCATTCGAATAAAATCGCTCATGAGGAGGTGAAGGATGATGTGGAATGAAACAATTATTAGAATGGTCGGTGTAGGGATACTGGAAACCTTATATATGGTTTTTTTGTCCTCCTTTGTTGCCTATCTGATCGGTCTGCCTCTGGGGGTAATTCTGGTTGTTACAGATAAAGATGGAATTGCTCCCTGCCCGATGCTGAATAAAATCTTAGGTGTTATTGTGAATATTGTTCGATCGATTCCTTTTATTATCCTATTAATTTCGGTCATGCCTTTTACAAGGTTTGTTGTAGGAACAACGATTGGATCGAACGCAGTTGTGGTACCTCTTATCCTTGCCTCTGCTCCTTATATTGCAAGACTTGTGGAATCCTCTTTGAAGGAAGTGGATCAGGGAGTGATCGAGGCAGCACAGTCCATGGGAGCGACCACGTCGCAGATTATCTGGAAGGTATTACTGCCGGAGGCAAAGCCTTCTCTTATTATCGGAAGTGTGATAGCGATTACAACTATTTTAGGCTACTCTGCGATGGCTGGTTTTGTCGGCGGCGGCGGCCTTGGTGATATTGCGATCCGCTATGGTTATTACCGTA
Source organism: Lachnospiraceae bacterium (assembly GCA_015057615.1). Classification (GTDB taxonomy): domain Bacteria; phylum Bacillota; class Clostridia; order Lachnospirales; family Lachnospiraceae; genus Mobilitalea. The sequence continues at coordinate 13,007 of SVEA01000143.1, forward strand.
AGGAAACAGACATTGCATTTATCACGGTAATTCTTATGGTAATTATTGTACAGGTGATCCAGGAGCTAGGAGCAAGCTGGATGAAGCATACGGATAAGAGATTACATTAGAAATTGTGAAAGATAAAAAGAGCAGCAGCTTTCTATTTCTCAATGAAATGACAGGAGTGTCGTAAGTTATTTGATAGCCATGAACATAAATAGGGTTGCATAAAAAATCCCATTCATAAAAAATTGACTCATGACATCCCGATCATCATATATATTAACTAAAATGTAGGAGGAGAAAAATATGAAAAAAATAGTATCACTTTTCGTTGCACTTACTTTGTCCGCAGCAGTCCTTGCAGGATGTAGGGCAAAAGATGAAAATGCAGGGGAGATTGTCGTAGGAGCCAGCACAACACCTCATGCAGAGATTTTGGAGCAGACAAAAGAGATTTTAAAGAAAGCCGGTTACGAGCTTAAAATTGTAGAATACTCCGATTATGTTCAGCCAAATTTGGCACTGGACAGCGGTGATTTGGATGCGAACTTTTTCCAACATCAGCCTTACCTTGATAAATTTAATGAAGACCATAAAACAGATCTTACCTCGGTAGCAACCATTCACTATGAGCCCTTTGGGTTATATGCAGGTAAGACAAAGTCTGTAGAGGAGCTTGCCGATGGAGCGCAGATCGCAGTACCAAATGATACGACCAACGAAGCCAGAGCGTTGATGCTGCTGGAGACACAGGGATTAATTACCCTGGCAGAGGATGCAGGAATTAATGCCACAATCAATGATATCGTTGATAATCCGAAGGGGCTGGATATTGTTGAAATTGAAGCAGCGCAGCTTGCCCGTTCTTTACAGGACGTTGATATGGCGGTCATTAATGGGAACTATGCAATTCAGGATGGATTAAACCCTTCGGATGCAATTGTTGTAGAAGACAAGGAATCCGTTGGAGCAGTTACCTTTGGCAATGTAATTGCTGTTCGAGTTGGAGATGAGGACAGGAAAGAGATCAAAGCTTTGGTTGACGCTTTAATGAGCGATGAAGTAAAACAATATATCAATGATACGTATCAAGGGGCGGTAGTACCGCTGTTCTAAAACAATTTCATTGGTAAAAGCATGCTTCCATTATGGAATTTGATTCAAGTAATCTGATATGCCATAATGGGGGCATTTTTCATGTTATAGGATTCAAGTGTCAAAAGCCTTCCAAACGAAGGTGGTTTATAAATTGGCTTTTGACACTCAAATTGTTATAGGAAAGTTCTCCGAACTTACCTATAACATAAAAAGCACTCCGTGCAGGATACGCACTCGCATGTTAGATATATGTTGGCTTTGCCAAGCTTTTTGTTTCTATCTGGCATGGTAAGGAAGCAGTGAAAATAATTGACAGTCTATAATGCAGAAAAAACATTGAAACATTTTTGGCGTCATGTTACTATTAAATTGGATAAGCTGATAATATTTTTGGGAATTAGAATGGGGGTTTCTATTGAAAAAAATATTTAAGTTAAAGCGGGTTTATCTATTATGCTTCTTACCGCTTTCCTATCTTTTGATCTATACAGCAAAGCAGAGCAGCGGCTTTGCAGAAAAATTCTATGCAATTCATGTTTATAAATGGTTATCCCAAGGGATAGCAATGGTCACGAATGTCTTTCCATTTTCACTGGCTGAATTATGTATTCTGGTTCTTCCGATCCTGTTCCTGTTTCTACTCATTCGTTTTTTCATTCATATCATAAGAGATAGAGAAAATCGTGTAGAACGATTCTGGAAAGGAATACTAAACCTGATATGTGTAATAAGTGCAGCATTATTTCTATTTGTTATTCTTGCAGGAATAAATTATTATCGTTACCCTTTCAGCCATTATTCCAACCTGGAGGTGCGTGATTCTTCCGTTCAGGAATTATATGCGTTAACCAAAAGCTTAGCAATGGATGCAAACCAGTTGCGGGAAATGACCGAGGCGACGGATGAGAATGGGGTATTTCAGTTATCAATGGGGATGTATGAATTAGCAGAACAGGCAGCAGAGGCAATGGCAGCCCTATCAAAGGAGTATCCCGTTTTGGGTGGTAATTATGGAACGCCGAAGCCGGTGCTTTCCTCCTCCCTGATGTCTTATACGGAAATTACCGGTATTTTTATTCCTTATACCATGGAGGCAAATGTGAACGTAGCGATACCGGATTACTCGATTCCCTCCACGATGCTTCATGAGCTTGCTCATCTACGCGGGTTTATGAGAGAGGATGAGGCTAATTTTATTGCCTACCTGGCAGGGATGAAATCCGATCATCCGGAAATACAGTATAGCAGCACGATGCTTGCTCTGATTACTTCTGGCAATGCATTATACGATGAGGATGCCAGCTTATACTTTGAAATCAGGGATCAGTATTCTGAGGAAGTAATTAACGATATTCGGGCAAATGCAAGGTACTGGCAGCAGTATGAGGATACAGTGATCAGTACCATGTCAAATAGAATGAATGATACCTATCTGAAAGTGAATGCTCAATCCGACGGCGTGAAGAGCTATGGCAGAATGGTGGATCTGCTGCTGGCAAAATACCGGGAGGACAATAGGAAAGAATAGTTACTGTTCACACATGGGCAAAGCCTATAATATGATTTCGACAAATGATATCCGATAAGGAGTATTTTGCATTCGTTGGTACTTTGGCTCCGTATTTTGGAGCCTTATGTACCGCTACGTAATGCAACTAAGCGAAAGCGTCTCCGATTCGGATACATTTGACGAAATCATAACATGGTATACATGGTGGGTGTGAACGAAAAAATAAACCGATTGTGAAAGCAAAAGAAGTGCTTTTTGGCTCAAATATGGATGGATTTGTTGCAATGATTGCAATAAGTCCGAAATATTTGAGCTTTTTCATTGAATAGGAAGGTTCGTCCTATTTAATGAAAAATGCTGTTCGCATTGGGATGACGCGCTCGCACGTATTGTATTTTGCCAGCGATGCTGGCCGCGCTCAGAGAAAGAGTTTCGCAAGCGAAACTCTTTCTTGTTGCCACAAGTTGGTACGAAATGAAGGATAAAATCGAAGAAAGACAGTTGAATTCGAAGCCTATCATATCTGTGATATTTATTGCGATACCCATTTATTTGGAAGAATTATTTAAAGGGTTGCTTTTTTAAGAAATTATGTTATAATTATTAAGTAATTGTTAACAGAAATTAATTATTTGCATTAAAGATGTAACATTTAAGGAGATTAAAATGAATGCAGGGAAGAAACTTCTAGCCACTCTTTTTACTACGGTAATCTTCATAATCTGCTTGGGAAGCACAGTCTATGCAACCGAATTAGATCTTACGGAGATACAACCGGTACAAGAAGTAGTTACAGAGGGAACGGATCATGCGATAGAAGATATACAAGAAGCAGAGAAGCAGAGAATCAAAGGGCAGGCTGCAGAGGAGACATTATTCGCAGTAAAGGAAGGGCAAATGTCTGATAGCAGCGATTTGACGAAAGAAGCAGCTCTTGATGGGCAAAGCCAGGTATTTAGCATAAAACCGAAGGAAGAAGAAATCAACGACGGAGAGAACACCAAAGAAAAGAGTATTGATAAAGAAAAGACAGCCGATGAGAAGAAAGACGAAGATAAGAAAAACGAAGAAAAGATAGAAAAAGATAAAAAAGACGAAGCGGACAAAAAAGAGAATAAAAAAGAAGAGAAAGAAGAAAAAAAGGAAAAGAAAGAGAAGAAAGAAAAGCCTTCCTATTCCAAAGAGGATTTAAGACTACTGGCAGGCTTGATTTATTCTGAAGCAGGGAATCAACCCTATAATGGAATGCTGGCAGTGGCTAACATCGTAATCAATCGTGCAAAGAGCAGTGTTTTCGCGCATGCGGATACGATTAGAGAAGTGATTTACGATAAAAAATGGTGCGTGCAGTTTACGGTAACCATCAAGGACAAAAAGAGCGGAAAGAGTATCCTGGATAAAGCTCTTGAGTGCTATGATACCGGTAAATTCACGGGTTCTAATAAAGGTACGAAAAAGGAATCGATGCAGAGGGCGATTAAGGCTGCTAAAGCAGCATTGGAAGGGGAAAATAACATCGGTGGTTATCTGTGCTTTCGTGCAGACAATAAGTATGCAGCAAGTATAAAGAAAAAATACGATTATAAGATGATTGGGAACCATATCTTCTACCGTACCAAGTAGTATATTTGACCTATAGAGCAGAAGTAATTAAGGAATAGAAATTGTCAATATAAAGGGTGATATCTTCCGGTATCCGTAAGGAAATCTGGAACAAAAGATATCACCCTTTCTTTCTGGCAAGCAAATCGGCTTACCCAGTTGTCGTGTTTTAACCCTTTTAAGTTATAATAAATTGTGGTACTATATAACATATGTAAACTATTATAATCAATTTTCTAAAAGTGTAATTGAAGAGGACAAGTATAGCAAACAAGGTATAGGATACGAGATACCAAGGGCTATATATTCATGATAAGAGAATTCTTTATTAGGACTTCTCTTGCAGCAAGAAACGGAGGATAAAAGATTGGCTAATTTGTTTTCTGGACTAGAGGCTTTGGGTCTTAAAAACCTATCAAATATGGATGTATATGACGAAAAAGAAAAAGAGGAAAAGGCTGCTTTGGCGAAAGAGGAAAAACCAGCTTTTGATGAAGCCGATTATATCTATGATAAAACCTACACCTGCCCGGTTTGTGATACGGAATTAAAATCAAAAACGGTAAAGACAGGCAGATCGAAGCTTGAGAGAATAGATTCCGATTTGAGACCGGTTTACCAATTTGTAGATCCCTTAAAATACGATGCGATTGTCTGCCCTCATTGCGGATTTGCCGCACTGAGCCGCTTTTTTAAATATGTTACATCTACGCAAGCATCCTTAATTAAAAATAATATATCCTCTTCATTTCGTGGAATTAAGGAAGACAAAGAGATATATACCTATGATGATGCCATTGTAAGACATAAGCTTGTTTTGGTGAATACGATCGTAAAAAAGGCGAAAACTTCAGAACGTGCTTACACCTGTCTAAAGATTGCCTGGCTGCTGCGTGGTAAAGCAGAAAGCCTGGAGGAAACAGACAAGGATTATAAGCAACAGGTAGCGGCGCTTGCGAAGGAAGAGATGGAGTTTATCAAGAATGCTTATGAAGGCTTCGAAGAAGCATTCAGTACAGAGACATTTCCGATGTGCGGAATGGATGAAAACACGGTGACCTTACTCGTAGCGGAGCTGGCAAGAAAGATAGGTAAGATGGAGGAATCCGGAAGGTGGATTTCAAGAATCTTAGTTGCCAGGGATGCGAATGAACGAATTAAAGCAAAGGCAAGAGAAATTAAAGAATTGCTTCAAGAGGATAAGAATAACTAGGATGCGATAGGCGAAAAGAAGAAAAGGCGGATACTGCATTGAAAGAAAAATTATATACCATACCGGTTAATGATGCTTTTGATGAGGATTGCGAATGTCCGATTTGCTCGATGAGAAATAGTCTTGAAACGGATGCGGTTGATTTCACCATGGGTCCGAGCTATATGGAGGATGATATCAGGGAAGCAACCTCGCGACTGGGATTTTGTGGAAAGCATTTACAGCAGCTATATAAAAATCAGAACAGGCTGGGTCTGGCTTTGATCTTAAAGACGCATATGGATAAGATTATAAAGGACACGGAGAAGCTGTCCGATGAAAAGCCTGGTCCTTCCTCCCTTTTTAAGAAAAAGAAGGAGGACGCAGAAATTGTAACTCATCTGAATGAATTGGAAGCTTCCTGCTTTATCTGCGATAAGATCGAGGGAACCTTTGAGCGTTATATTGCAACGATATTTTATCTGTACCGCAATGAGGAAAGCTTTCGTACCAAGTTTAATGCTTCGAAGGGGTTTTGTACGAAGCATTATAAGCTTTTATACTCTGCCTCCGCAAAATATCTAAGCGGGGAGGAAGAGAGCCGTTTTCTGAAAGAGCTAAACAAACTTTTTCTGGACAATATGAAGCGAGTTCGTGACGATTTGGATTGGTTTATTAATAAATTTGATTATCGGTATGCCAATGAACCCTGGAAGAATGCGAAGGATGCCCTGCCTAGATCCATGGAGAAAACAAATGGAATTTCGATCCCTTAAAGATAGAAAAGGTGATATGAATGTTAAAAGCCGATTTATAAAACAACCTCATCAATTTGTTCAATTTATCATTGATAAGTTATTTGAAACATATTATTCGCAGCACAGTGTTCCCAAAGCATTGCAAAAAACGTAATACTTGGATTGAAGTACGTAATGGTACATAAGATTACAAAATACGTGGTCTAAATACCAACGACTTCAAACAGTTACGCATTAAAATACGTTTCAAATTATTTGGTTTTTCTTTGAAGCGTGCAAATTGATGAAGGCGATTTGTTAGGAAGGCTTTTGTCGGGCTAATCATAGAAAAGGTATGATATATCGGAAAATGGAATATACTAGAATCGTATGACTTCAAGGTAATGAAAAGTTATTGCCAATCGGGTAATAACTTTTTTATCTGCCTGTTTATGTCGGGAACAGCTTATGATAATCCTGTGTAATCCGGGTGGGAACTTGATAAATATAGAAAAAATGAGATATATTAAGAAAAACAGAGCATTTGAAAGAAAATTAAAAAAAATAGGCGGTTTTGAAAGAGAAGTGAAGTTGCATATTAAGGGCAAATTTACTAATATATAAACATCGGTTAGCACTCAATCTTAGTGAGTGCTAATAATCTCTATGTCGGGTTAATTCCCAATTAATTTTGAAGGAGGAATCTTATCTATGAAACTTGTACCATTAGGAGATAGGGTAGTATTAAAGCAATTATTAGCAGAAGAAACTACAAAATCAGGTATTGTATTGCCTGGTCAGGCAAAAGAAAAACCTCAGCAGGCAGAGGTTGTTGCTGTTGGTCCCGGCGGAATGATTGACGGAAAAGAAGTAACCATGCAGGTTAAAGTTGGAGACAAAGTTATTTATTCGAAATATGCGGGAACCGAAGTAAAGCTTGACGACGAAGAATACATCGTTGTAAAACAAAACGATATTCTTGCAGTAGTAGAAAACTAATTAAGGAGGATCGTGAATATGGCTAAGGAAATCAAATACAGCGCAGCAGCACGTGCTGCATTAGAAACAGGTGCAAATAAGTTAGCAGATACCGTAAAAGTAACGCTTGGACCGAAGGGCAGAAATGTTGTTCTGGATAAAT
>SVEA01000144.1 GCA_015057615.1 Lachnospiraceae bacterium
AAAAACGGCAATTGCTCTATGTGGATATTGGAAGGACCACCGATGGAAAAGCAAAGTTATAAAGGGCCTACTTTTAAATTTTATGCGGGTGATTTTATTCTCTATGATGCTGGTAAAAAAGCCAGCGATGATTATTCCGGCAGAGCGATCTATTAATAAGATTTGAGTGTCAAAGCCGATTTATGAACTCGACTTCATCAATTTGCACAATTTATGTGTTGACAAGGAATAGGAAACATATTTCATTCGCAACACATTGCTTCCAAAGTGCTGCATAAAACGTAACGCAAAGCATTGCAAAAAACGCAATACTTGGATTGAAGTACGTAATGGTATGTGCCAACGACTTTAAACAGTTGCGTAGTAAAATATTGTTTCCTATTCCTTAAGTTTTCCTTGATCTGTGTAAATGGATGAAGATTATTTGGTGAGAAGGCTTTTGACACTCCCTTCAAATTGCTTTACAATTCAGATGAGTTTCTGTAAAATGCTGTTTGATTTTTTGTATCATAAAAGAGCATCGATACTTGCTATTTAGCGATGCTCTTTTCAAAGGGGATACGATCTATTATAAGAAAAATTTCTTTACGGTATTACAATAATTTCTTTATTTTATCTTCAACGATAAACATATCTTTGGTTGGTTCAAAACGTTCTAAGACATTACCCTTTCTGTCAATCAGGAATTTGGTAAAATTCCATTTGATGCTTGGATTTTTTTTATATTCCGGATCTTTCTCGGACAGCTTTTTCTCTAATACAGGTGTTAACTTATGATACTCGTCAAATCCTTCAAAATTCTTCTGGCTTGTGAGATATTTATAAATGGGATGGGCATTTTCCCCATTTACTTCAATCTTTGCGAATACCGGGAAGGTCACCCCGTAATTCGTTTCGCAGAAGGTATAAATCTCTTCATCGGTACCTGGTGCCTGGTTTCCGAATTGATTACACGGAAAATCAAGGATTACCAATCCTTCTCCAGCATATTTTTTATATAGGTTTTGTAGTTTATCATATTGAGGGGTAAAACCGCATTGCGTAGCGGTATTAACAATCAATAATATCTTACCTTGATAATCGGAAAGAGAGATCGCATTCCCGTTTCTATCTTTTGCTTTAAAGTCATATATATTCATAATTCATTCCTCCTTGTGGTCTCTTTTTCAGCTAAATAATACTTTGTAAATATAACATACGCATAATATACATTTTTTACTTTACTAGGAAAAGTGAAAAGAAGTATAGGAATCGATAATAGCCAAAATACGTTGTTTATAATTTAATTGTATACAATTAAATGTGGGTTGTCAACCATGTATTTCATAAATCATGAAAGAGAAAAGTCCCAATTTCTACATAGTATATCATTTGATGTCAAATTCTCTTGAAAATAAAGGAGTATTCCGACGAATTGGATAGGTTATTCGGAATCAACAAACAGGAAACCTAAGAACGGCTTCCTGCTTGTTTTTAAATTTACCATAGAACTTTCCTATTATATAAGCTTTATTCATCAATGAGATTTTCATTCTCGTCCTCTTCTGGCGGTGTTTCCTCATTCATAAGAAGGATATGGACTTTGTCAATACGGTTCTTATCGGTGGAAGCGACGGTAAAGACGGCTTTGCCTTCCGTGACGGTTTCCCCTTCCTCCGGCAAGTGGTCCAGAAGATAGATGATGTGTCCTGCAATGGAATCATAATCGTCGGATTGGATATCGAGTCCAAGACTTTCATTGATATCGTCTAATTTCGTGTTTCCGTCAACAATATATTCATGATCGGATACTGGCTGAATACAATCCACCTCATCATCATCGTATTCATCACGGATTTCTCCGACAATTTCTTCAAGCAGGTCCTCAATGGTGATCAAGCCGGCAGTAGCCCCGTATTCGTCCAATACGATTTCCATGGGGATGGAATCTTTTCGCATCTCAATGAGCAGCTCAGAGGTTTTCTTAAATTCATAGGTAAAATATGCATCTCGCATGATATCGCTGATATGAAAATCCGCTTTGTTGCCGGTATAAAAGAATAAATCCTTAAGGTTTACAACACCGATTACATTATCACGGGATTCGGAATAAACGGGTAATCGGGTATATTTGTCCTCGGCAAATGCCTGTACCAATTCCTCATAGGTAGAATCAACATTGGCAAATGCCATATCAATTCTTGGAACCATAACATCCTTTGCTAAGGAATCACCAAAATCAACTACGTTAGTGATCATTCTTCGTTCTTCCGTCTCGATTACGCCCTCATCATGGCTAAAGTCAAGGATTTCGCGAAGCTCATTTTCGGTAATAGAGGTCGGTTTCTCGTTGGGATCAATGCCAAATAGCAGCAGGATTCCATTACTTAGCTTATTCATGATAAATATCAAAGGGGTAAGTAGTTTAGTTAAAAATAAGATTGGCACGGCGGCAAATAATGCAAAATTCTCGGCATGTATGGAAGAGATTGACTTGGGAGTAATAACGACTAAAGTAAGGAATAAAAATACAAATATACCGATGCTGATACCAATCCATTTTCTTTGAAAATAATCAATAACCAATGATGTTGCAAGGGCTGCTGCAGATAGATGTAGTATATTGACACTAATCAGAAGTGCACTTAGCATTTTACTTGGTTCTTCAATTAATCTACTCACTGTCTTCGCGCCTCTTATATTGTCCTCAGCCAAACTTCGGATTCGGAACTTATTCACCGCGCTAAGAGCTGTCTCAGAAGCGGATAAAAATCCGGATAAAATAACTAAAATAAACAATATAATCAGTTTCGCGGCATCACTGGGATCCAATAAATCATCTCCTATATAAACTACAAACATTATAATTTAAATACAATAGTTATATTTTACAATTCATCATCTTACAGGAAGATGATAGGAATGTCAAGAATATTGAGCACTTTGCACATCATGTATGGTACATTTCTCTATAAAATGCTGATCGGATCCCATCCTATATAATAAGAAGTACTAAAAAATGCTATTTTAGTTAGTTTGTTTCCTCTTGAGCTCCGGTGTAAAAAGGTGTATCATTTTGAATATAATTTCAAGATGAGGAAGTAGTAGCAAAGGGTTTGCCTTGGCAAACTCTTGCGTCGAGCGCGTTCTGCCGCAGGGCAGATAAATACCTTACGCGCGAGTGCGCATCCTTAGCGGAGCGTTTTTAATCGTATAGGGCGCAATTTCCTCCTATACGATTAAAATTAATCTGTCTTAGCAATCAGGAGGGACTAAATGAGAAAGAAATCTCATATATCACTTGCAAAGTATTTGATGGAAAACATGAAAGTAAATGATTTATTTGAGCATAAAAAAGCATTTTACATAGGCAGCATCTTACCGGACTTGAAGCCGTCCTTTTTAACGAAAAAACATAATATTGAAGAGACCTTCGGTATCTTGATTCGTGAAATCAAAAAGGTGACAATAGATTATGATATAGAGCGGGGGATTAATGGATATTACGCCAGACATTTGGGAGTAATTACGCATTATCTTGCTGATTACTGCACTTTTCCACATAACACCGACTTTACAGGTTCTTTAAAGGCGCATTTGTATTATGAAAAGGATTTGAAATTTTCATTAAAGGAATATGTAACACGGGGTGATATACCAAGAGTACGATGCCAAAATAGAAAATTTAATACAGTGGATGATATTCTCTACTTTATTTTGAAAACACATTCGGAATATAAGAATGCATTAAAAAATATTAAGGTTGATATTCAATATATTGTAGACCTGTGCTACAGAGTTGTTGATGCAATCCTGCAGTTTTTTGAATTGACTTACGATACATGGAAAACAGCAGGCGGAGGCAAATGCCTGCAGGCTGGGTATTTGAATATATAAGGTTAAACCATTACTATGAAACAAAGCAGATATACCGTTACTGCTTGGTACGTTGGAGTTGAATTAAATAAAGTTGACATTAGTTGTGACCCTGTCGGACGATTACAAGATCCGGACAGGGTTTCTTATATAATTGCAATGGATGAGTTTGGATTGAGAGACCATCGGATAAAGGCAAAATGCGAAAGTAAGGACAATCTATATTTAGGTAATGCATTTTTTGTACATATCTGGTAAAATATGCATGATGGTAAAATTGTTACAACAAGACGAATTGGTAATACACAAGGTAAGATTCGCTTGTCATGAATAATATTGTATTCCATTTGGACTACAATACAGGAGGAAATCACATGGAGTATGTACTTCAAACCAAAGATTTAACAAAAATGTATGGGAAAAAGGCAGCGGTAAGCGGGGTTGATTTGCATGTTAAGCAAGGGGATATTTACGGTCTCATCGGGAAAAATGGTGCCGGTAAGACAACACTAATTCGCATGGTGGCTGGAATGGCGAATCCCTCATCCGGAAATATCCGTTTGTTTGATGAGGAGGAGCTTGACAAACAAAGAAGAAGGACCGGAACCATGATTGAGAATCCGGCAGTTTATATGAATATGACTGCTAGGCAGAATTTAAAGTATTATTGCTGTCTGCTGGGGATGAAATCGGAAAATGAAATTGACGAAATGCTGCATCTGGTCGGATTAATTGACACAGGGAAGAAGAAAGTAAAGAACTTCTCGTTAGGTATGAAGCAAAGACTGGCAATAGCAATTGCTCTAATGGGAAATCCGGAGTTTCTAATGCTGGATGAGCCGATGAACGGGCTGGATCCGACCGGTATAAAGGAAATCAGGGAGTTGATATTAAAGCTTAACCAAGAAAAGCATTTAACAATTTTAATTTCAAGCCACATCCTTGGGGAGTTATCTAAAATTGCGACTCGTTATGGAGTCATTAATAACGGTCAACTGATAGAAGAATTCTCCAATCAGGAGTTGATCGAACGGTGTGAGAGCAGATTGGAGCTCAAAGTTGACAATACAGAAAAGGCAGCAGAGATATTAAAAAATATGCTGGGCGCGGAAAGCTATACCATAGTGGATGAAGGTACCATTCACATAGAAAAGAATTTCCAGGATAAAATCGGTAAGATTAATACGGAGCTAGCCACGCATGGGGTAACTGTGTTTTTCAGTTCCATTATCGGAGAGGATCTGGAAGCGTATTTTATGCAGCTTATGAGTAGAACCTATTATTCCATTACATGAGCAGAGAAGGAAGAGAGCGCAAAAAGATGCGCAGAAATGATAAGGAAAGGAAAAAAATTATGGGAAAATTATTAAAAGCAGATTTTTATCGACTGTTTCGCAGTAAATCCTTATACTGGTGTTCTTTGGTATTTACCGCTTTATTGTGCGGGAGCGCTTATATAATGCATTGGGCGAATACCCTTCAAGAGAATGCGAAGGTCACAATTCAAACGTTAAGTCCCCTTCAGAATGGAATTACCTATGGCTTATGGGTTTTTAATGGCGGAGACAGCCATCTTTTTATGGCAATTTTTATAGCAATATTTATAACATCGGAATTCAGCTATGGTACGATGAAAAATATCGTATCGAAAGGATTCTCCAGGTATCAGATTTACCTGAGTAAGCTCATAACCATGACAGCATCTACCATGTTTATGATGCTGATCGCATTTGTATTTACAACAATTACAGCCACCATTCTTACGGGAAAGTTGGGTGATTTTACTTGGACCTTTGTGGGACAGATTTTTCAAATGCTTGGAGTAGAGCTTTTACTTCATACCGCGCTTACCTCCTTGTTTCTGATGATATCAATGCTCATACGTAATAACGGTGGGGCTATAGCAGTTAGCATTATCGGTGTCATATCTTTCGGATCCTTAATTTACACTGGATTGGAGCTACTATTTAAGAATAAAATTAAATTTTCTAATTATGGACTGCGGAATAATATCATACTGTTTTTCCAAAATCTTGCACCGCCGGCAAGTGATATCCTCCGGGCATTGTGTGTCGGTATTGTATTTTTAGTTGTTACCTCTACCGTTGGTATGTTAGTTTTTGAGAATACCGATGTAAAATAATAAAATTTAGCTGCAGGTAAATCCGAACCGGAAAATTACCTGCAGCTATTTTTAGATACGTTCCTTCACAAATAAATGCAATCACTTCGTTTTCTTTGATTTCATTTAGGAAAGCGGTCTCGTAATTTGCAATGTCTTTGTTATCTCAGCGATATAGAGGTCATGATAATCCTTATTCGGATACCAGGTCTTAACCAGCCGTTCATCTAGTAAAGCTTCCCCCTGTAATGTTTGCTTAAAAAGCTTTTTGCAGATCAATATATTTCTTGCCTCATTAAAGTAAGGGGTATGATCGGAATATTCTAACGTCAGACCTGATTTGGTAATCTTATCCTCATCACGACCTGAGACACTTCCCATGTATTTCAAAACATCTTTATATTCTTTTTCAAAAAAGTTTAAAGAAAAAGTTTCTTCTCTATCAAGAAATTCCTTGGTATAACGCTGCGGACGGACTACGATAAAAGCAACATTTTTGCCATACATAACACCCAAGCCACCCCAGGATGCAGTCATTGCATTCGCCTTATTCTCGTCACCGGCAGTAATTAGCATCCATTCCTTACCGATTAATTGAAATGTATTCTTACGAATTGCTTCCGGCGATATTTCTTTAAAATAATTCATCTTAATAACCATGCCCTTTCTTACTTTTTGCTCGCATTTTTTTGCGAGACTATTCGTACTAGCGCCCAACGCCGCTTTGCGGCATCTCAAAAAACCCGGAAGAACAAGGAGTGAGCATCTATACGCGAGCTTCGCAGTTCTTCCTGTGTGAAGATGTTTTTTCATCACACTACTTTCAAACGCCTATGCTTTATGGGCATAAATCTGAAGAATAGCTGCTTTTGCTATTCTTCCTGTGTGAAGATGTTTTTTCTTCACACTACCTTCCTCTAAGCTTCTATTAAAGGTATTATACGATAATTTAACTGCGGATGCAATTTTATTTAGTATTATCTTTCTTATCCTTTTAGATTGATGATCAGCTTTCCGTCAGCATAGGAAAAAAAGGAGCCTCTTTTCGTATAGGGTTGAAAGCCATCCTGAATTATGTCTCCGGTTCGAAATACCGAGAGCATAATACCGATTAATCCGGCATTTAAAAACAATGCAGTTTTCCCATAGGACACCAAAGGTAAGGACAAGGTAGATAATAAGCCATATCCAAGATTACTTGCTATATATAAAACAGACTGCATGACAAAGATCATCAGGATGGGCAGAGATACCATCAAACCTAGTACACTTCGTTGTCTGCATACATGATAGAAACCGAAAACAGAAAATGCAGCAAATAAAAGTGCAATACCGATAAATACGATCCAGCCGTAATTATGTGTTAATATAGTAAGTACATAGTCTGTATGAAAAATTCCTGGTAACGATCCACCATATTGATTCGGAACGGTTCCTTTGCCGATCAATACCGCACCGGACATCAGATCACGTATCATGGCAATCTGATATCCCCTGGGATCGGAGGAAGGATTAAACAATACTTTAAGCCTTAAGATCCGGTATGGCTGGAATGCAAATATTGTCATCGTTATGATGACGAATAAAGCTACAGGAACAAGAAACATAAGATAGCCCTGCCTTTTGCTTCCGCCAAACCATCCTTTTCTTATCGCGGTAAATAATAAGGTTAATGCGGTAAGAGCATACAGCACGAAACCGGTAATGGATGGAATTAGTAGTAATATAATTCCATAGGGGACAGAGCCGATTCCGCAGAGCAAAATTCCCCGGGGGCCTTTATTACGCATAGCATAGAGGAACATTGCATAGGCAAGGGGAAATAGCAAAGCAAAATAGGATAGGCTGAATGAAAATCCGGCAAAGAAGAAAAAGGATCTTCCGTTTATGTTTGAGGAAACAGGGAGAGCAGCCACACTGAGAAATAAAATGGAGAAGTAAAATGCCTTTGGATATTTTGCCA
Organism: Lachnospiraceae bacterium; assembly: GCA_015057615.1. Lineage (GTDB taxonomy): Bacteria > Bacillota > Clostridia > Lachnospirales > Lachnospiraceae > Mobilitalea. The sequence continues at coordinate 7,941 of SVEA01000144.1, forward strand.
GAGCTGTGAAATCCAGAAAATAAGCGGCAAAGAATATCACCATGGCAATGATGCAGGGAAAAACACTAAAATTTTTTACTGATGCCTCAGATCCATCAAGGACATAACTTACTCCAGTTCCCACCAAAATTAAAATTATTGTCAGCAGAATCAACAGCCATTGGGGCTTCGGCTTATGTGTCTTATCAAGCTCGATTCCGACATGGATCGGATCACCCATTTGTAGAATTGCTTTCTGTGTCGCTGCTTCTTCCTCTTCTCCTTCGGTTAGATAGTAATCCCGCTGGTCGTAAAGATGATCTTCAATCTCCTTCGCTATGCCTGCATGTGCTTTTTTCCATCGGATCTGTTCACAGACAGCTGCACTGTATTTTTTGATTTCATTCGAGGACTGCAATGCTGACACCTCCATTCAATACCCGATTGACTGCCGTAGTATACTCCGCCCATTCCTTCTTTTTCCCGATCAGAAGCTTTCTTCCCTTGGAGGTCAAGTGGTAATATTTACGAATCCTGGCACCATCTGCTTTCTCCTCATAGGATTCCACCATCCCCTCTTTCTCGAGGTTGTGCAGAATCGGATATAAGGTACCGGCTTTTAAATTAAAGGTATCATCCGATTTCTTTGCAAGGGTTTCAATCATTTGATACCCATACATATCCTGTTCTTCAAGTAATTTCAGGATAAGAGTTGTTGTACTGCCTGTAATCAGGCTTTTATCGATCACAATAGATCGCCCTCCTTTATATATAGATTGTCTATATATAGTATATATCGATAATCTATATATGTCAATATCTATATAAAAATTTACCAAATAATTGATATGAGTATTAAAAGCCTTCATAATAAATAGTCTTCATCAATTTGTACAAATCAAGGTAACACTTAAGTACTCGGAAATAATATTTTAATACGCAACTGTTTGAAGTCGTTGGCACGTACCATTATGTACTTCAATTCAAGTATTGTGTTGCAATACTCTGGGGAACAACGTGTTGCGAATAAAATATGTTTCATAATTACCTGTCAACACATAAATTATGTAAATTGACAAAGTTGGTTTATAGATTTTGACACTTAAATCATGATTGGAAACAAATAAGCCTGCATTTCACAACCATATCCGATTAGCATATATTAATTATAAATGCATTTACCGGAGGGTATTATATGCAGATTCATGTGGTGCAATCAGGGCAGACGCTAAGCACGATTGCAGAACAATATGGAATTACACCGGAACGAATTATAATAGATAATGAACTGCCCAATCCCGATAACCTGGTAATTGGGCAGAGCTTAGGAATACGTGTGCCAGAAACCGTTCATACGATAGTGGAGGGAGATAGTTTATTTAGCATTGCACAGCAGTATGGGGTAGATCCTGCTCAGATTCTTCGAAACAATCCAAGAATTGCTGAAAATGAGATCCTGACGCCGGGAGAGCAGGTAGTAATCACCTTTGAAGGAGAAGAACCGATTGATGATGTTATATTAAATGGATATGCTTATCCATTCATTAACCGGAGTGTATTACGAAAAACATTATCCTTCCTTACGTATCAATCCCTGTTTACCTATGGATTTACTCCGCAGGGAGATCTGATACCAATTGAGGATACGGAACTGATTGCTTTGGGAAAGGAGTTCGGAGTGGCATCTATTATGATGCTTGCGCCAATGAACGCGGAAGGCAGTTTTGATACACAGATTGCCCATGACATGTTTGTAAATCAGGAAGGGCAGAATACACTAATTAATAATATTATTTCTACGATGCAGGAAAAGGGCTATGCGGGTCTAGATATTGATTTTGAATTTATCCGGCCGGAAGACCGGCAGAATTTTATCGATTTTATTGCAAACGTACAGAGTAGGCTCAAACCACTAGGGCTGCTTACTCTGGTAGCTCTGGCACCGAAAACTTCCGGGGAAATGACAGGTCTCCTTTATGAAGCCCATGATTATCCTGCGATTGGCGCGATAGCGGATTATGTTTTACTGATGACGTATGAATGGGGCTATACATTACGCCATGCAGGATATAGGTGATAATCAAAACTTTATAACCCTAGGGTAAATATTGAGTATAAAGTTAGGGTTTTCGCGGTTTCCTTTGCGATTAGGCTCTGTTTTTACATATTCTACTTTTTCAATTATTTCCTTGAGATTTTCATTTTTCGCAGATGCTGACTTCAGCTTTTCATAAGCATAGAGGATATGTTCTGCTTTTGGGATAAATACTTCATTTTTATTTGCTTGCTCTTTTAACTTTTTTAGATCATTATTTAGCTTATGAATTATACTCTCCGTGTCGGATATCTGCTCGGACAATTTTTTGCTTCTTTCTGTAAAAATATCGGGAGTGTATAAGCCCTGCTCTAGGAAGGTAAATGTTCTATCTCTTTGCTCGTGAAGCTTATCCAACTGTAATTTAGTTCGTTTTATTGCGGTTTCTTTATCTTTTATGGCTTGCGAATATGGGACATCAAGCTTTTCTGCGTTCCATTTCACCTTGAATTCTGATAACCATTTTTTTAGCTCATTTACTAATACATTCTCTACTAGATAAAGAGGGGATGATATGTTATCACAATATCGATTAGGACATTTTATCGCATCATAAGGTGTTTTTTTGTTCTTTCCTAATCTCGTCATCTTGGATCCGCATTTACCACAATACAGTATTCCAGAAAGTGGATTTTTTAGAACACTACTGCCTGGAACTGGTGGGCGACCGCGTTTGGAAATAATATCCTGAGCTTTACGAAAAGTATCTGGATCAATTATTGGTTCATGCATACCATCAACCAATATATAGTCATCTGAATTGGGACGGGTTACTATTATTTCATTATTCCTTACAGTTTTTATTGACTTTCGATATGACCACCGGATTTTTCCTGTATAGACAGGGTTTTTTAATATATCTTGAATGGATGCTCTTGACCAGGTATCTTTAATCATAGGCTTAATTCCAATACTATCTAGCTTCTTTGCTATTCGAAGAGTTCCAAGCTTTTCATGAGTGCCATCTGCTTGAAGTTCTCCAATAGTGTATAGGTCATATATCATTTTTACGACTGCAGCTTGATCAGGATTACTTTTTAGAGTATATCCTTTATCATTTTTTATTTTTATTCTGTCATATCCATAGGGAGCCACAGAAGATATATACTTCCCTTCTTTTACTGACGCCATTCTACCACGTTGTATTCGTCTGTTTATTGTCTTGTATTCCCGTCTACTCATAAATAATCCAAATTCAAAATACTCCTCATCAAATTCATTCGAAGGATCATATACCTTCATCGGAGTAATAATTTTTGTGCCGGTATACTTAAAGGCTTGTGAAACGATACCTTGATCGATTGTATCTCCTCTAGCCAATCGTTCAACTTCCATAACAAGAACACCAGACCATATGCCTTGCTCGACTTCTTCAAGGAGCTTTTGCATCATTGGCCGTGCAGAAATAGTTTCACCGGAAACAACTTCCCGGTATATTTCTGTTACATTAAGTTTTTGCCTCTTAGCCAGATCAAGAAGTGCTTTTTCGTGCCGAAGTAGGGTTTCACCTTCGCCATGAGCTTCAGCTTCAATGTCTGCTCTGGACTTTCTAAGGTAGATTGCATATTGCATATTATCACCATCTCCTTATCTGTTTTTAATATAGGGCGTAAAATACCTTCAACGTTGCTGATTTTATGTGTTCGTAATCCATTGCGTAACCCTCTTATAATTCGGATAGCATTTTGATTAAATTCATCTTTTCTTCTGTGGATAGGTTTTTACCATTACGAGCAATAAGATAATGTAAATCTTCGTAAGTAGGTTCAGAATGTGTAGTCCTATTTTCTGTATCGTCAAAATCATCCAATGAACATCCTAATACCCTTGCAATAGCCTTAAGTGTTTCTAATTTAGGGTCTTTCGTCACGCCACTTAATATTTTATCAATTGTTCCTTTGGGAACTCCTGATAACCTAGAAAGCTCTTCATTTGTAAGACCCATTTTCTTTTTATACTCAGCAATTTTTTCAAGACCCATTTTGTTATCCTCCTTACTTACTAATTTTTACTATATCACCGTTGACGGATAAAGTCAATAAAATATTACCGTCATAATTCACAAAATAGTATTTAACGGAAATTATTTGTTTGAATCACGTTGACAGTTTCCGTTAACGGTGATATATTTACCTTAAAATAACCGTTGGCGGAAATATAAAAGGAGGTTGAATATGTACAGAAATTTGAAAGGTGAAATTATTAAGGCAAATTTAACAATTGCTAAGTTAGCTATTAAAATCGGTGTGACCGAAAAAACACTCCGTAACAAGATCAATGGTGAAACCGAGTTTAATTGGTCGGAGGTTTTAAAAATCAGAAAAATAGTGGCACCTCACCTGACACTTGAAGAGTTATTTGAAAAGGCTAACAAATAAAGAACGCTTGTTCTATAAAATATTACCATCAAAGTAACAAATTGTCAATGCTAAATGCAACAAGTACAAACTGGAATACATATGTTGTAAGGGGAGGCGGTGAAATGTTAGTAGAAGAACATAAAAATGGAAATACAACGATTAGGATTTATGACGATTTTATTCGTAGCAAAGAAGAGTCTATCGAGATACTTCAGAGGGTGGCTGATAACATGCTCCGTCAACTTAATGCTCAAGAGAAAACCGCTTAGGCGGTAACCGGCGGACAAGCAATGCAGAAACAGAAGCAGATAGAAAGGAGGTTTTGAAGTGGATAAATTAGGATGTTTTCTTATTCGCACTAAATTTTTATACAGACTTCCGCCGAGTTTACGGAGTGCATACCACATGTTACCACATGGCAGGGCGATTAATCACCTCTTCAGATATAGGCGCCATAAAGGCTTTGGTTAATCGGTCAGCATTGGATGTAAATGTTTCTGTAAGTGTCTTGGTTTCAGGTAAATCAAACGCAGGAACATTGATAGTTGCGGCAATGCCATTGTTAAAACGATCAGCCATGGACATCCACTT
>SVEA01000145.1 GCA_015057615.1 Lachnospiraceae bacterium
ACCAACGAATGCAAATACTCCTTATCGGATATCATTTGTCGAAATCATATTATAGACTTATTGGGGTGTGAACAGTAACAGTGTTGCCTTGATTTATGCAAATTGATGAATACTATTTGTTAAGAGGCTTTTGACCTCATATAATAATTGATCGGAGTATAAACAGATAAAAGGAAGGCAGGATAGGAAAATGTTTTCGACACATTTGCAGGAATATGCTTTAAAAAAATATCAGGGAAGAAAAAAATATTATGGTAATCTGTGGGAGAAAATAGAAGAAGCGTTAAAGGGCTGTACGGAGGAAGAGGTGGTTTTGATGCGCTTCCTTTACGGAACAATGCCGGTGCGTGATGCGGGAGAATATGATTTTCAAATTTTCTTAAGCTATGTACAGCATTCGCTCTGGCTTCGCAAAAATATAGAATGGTGCCGGGAACTGGCCGAGGATATCTTTGTTCATCATGTGCTATATTACCGCATTAATTCCGAAGATATCAGTGATTGCCGGAAATTCTTTTATGAACAGCTAAAGGACAGGATACAGGGAATGAATCTTACGGATGCTGTCCTTGAAATTAATTACTGGTGTGCGGAAAACGCTGCGTATGAAGCAACGGACGGACGTACCGCTTCTCCTATGACATTGTTCCGCTGCGGAAAAGGCCGCTGCGGGGAAGAATCCACCTTTGCGGTTACGGCATACCGAAGTGTCGGAATTCCGGCACGTCAGGTCTATACACCGAGATGGGCGCACTGTGATGATAATCATGCCTGGGTGGAAGTGTATCTTCATGGTAAATGGTATTTCCTTGGAGCCTGCGAGCCGGAGGAAGCCTTGAATCGAGGCTGGTTTACGGTACCGGCGAACCGTGCCGTATTAATACACAGCCGCACATTTTCCGATTTTACGTCCGATTCATCCGAAGAATGTATCGGAAAAGAAGAGCTGCTAACGTATTATAATAATACGTCTTTTTATGCGAAAACGAGAGAGCTTACCGTTACGGTAAAAGACCCGAAGGGACAGCCGGTCGAAGGTGCCTCCGTCTCCTTGGAAATTCTTAACATGGCAGAATATTCTTCTGTAGTTACCTTGATAACAGACGGTAAGGGAGAAGCCCATATCTCGGTTGGGCTTGGCAGTGTTCGGGTAAGAGCCTGGAAGGGAGAAATCTTTGGAGAAACAAAGGTTTCCGTAAATGAATCGGCAAATGTAGAGCTGACACTTGAGCGCAGTGCAGGAAAAACGGACTGGGTAACGGATGAATGGGAGCAGACAGAACTTTTTGCGCCTGAAGAGAATCCTCTGCACTTAGAGAAGGAAACGCAGGAACAAAAGGATCGGAAAGCAAGACGACTTAAGGAATCCAATCAGCTTCGGGAGCAGCGTTTTGCAGCGTGCTATGATGAAAAGCTTGCCTCTGCATATCCGGAGGAAGCAGAGATGTTCCGTACGGCTGGCGAAAATATCGAAGAAATAAAAGCTTTTCTGACAAAGGATGATAATCCGGACAGAAAACGAATGCTCCACAACCTGGCAGTAAAGGATTACAAAGATTTGAAGGCAGACATTTTGGAGGATCATCTAAGCTGTGAGCAGGGCAGTTTAAGAGGGGAAATCTATGAGAAGTATCTGCTCAACCCAAGAGTATTTATTGAAGAATTGACCCCTTACCGGAGCTTTATCCGTACATATTTTAAAGAGGAAGAGAAGGAACGCTTCATTAAGGATCCGGAGCAGATCTGGAAATATATTCAGGATACCATTCACTACGATAGGGAAGTGGATTACCGGACGATCTGCGCCACTCCGATTGGATGCCTGAAGATGAAGCAGGGCAATCCTATGGCACAGAAGATCCTGTTTGCGTCAATCTGTCGGAGCCTTAACATTCCGGCAAGACTAAACACAGTTACGCTGGCGCCGGAATATTGGAAGGATGGCGTCTTTACCTTACTCGAAAGCTTTGCGGCAGGGCAGGAAGAGAAAAGGATCGCAACAGAGGATATGGCATCCCTTACCTTGACGGTGGAGGAAGGAAGCAAATGGGACTACTATAAGGACTGGACCATTGGTAAGCTGGAGGGCGTTCGTTTTACTACATTGAATTATGAAGAGGTTATCTTCGAAAATAATACCCTGGAGCTTATGCTCGAGCCGGGAATTTATCGTATTATTACTACAAAGCGTATACCAAACGGGAATCAGCATACTTCATTGAGGGTGTTCTGCCTGGAGCGTGGAGAACAGAAATCCATAGAAATGATGCTTTGGGGAATGGAAGCAAAGGATATGCTGGTACATTACAACATGAAAGATTTCTCCCTTCAGGATAACGCTGGAAAGGAAACGGCGATTTCCAAGCTTGTACCAGATTCCCCTGCGATTCTGGCATTTCTCGGGGTGGGAGAAGAGCCTACCGAGCATGTGCTAAATGAATTGCTGGATGCTGCATCGCATTGGAATGAAACCGCAGCTAGAATGATTATAGTGCTTCGGGAACCGGAAGAGCAGAAAAATGCTACTCTATGCAAAGTTTTAGAGAAGCTTCATGGAATTGAACTGTATTATGACAAACAGAATAATTGCGAAAAAGCGGCTGCACAGATGCATGTAGATACCGAGAAGCTTCCGGTACTGGTTCTGATGCAGAAAGATCTGGTTGGCACCTATGCCTGTGCGGGATATAATGTCGGCAGTGTGGAGCTTATGCTGAAGCTTATGGAGCAATAAAGAAAGAAAACCAGAGAGTCTGATCTGAAACTAAGACAGGAAGATATAGAAAAACGAGGAGGATAAAAAACGGATTATGGGTAAGTTAATCGGGTATGTTGACACCGGGGATTTAAAAGAAGTGACGGTGGACGATGTAAATAATCTGGATGTGATAAATATAGCTTTTGGACACATCCGGCAGGGCAGGGCGGAATGGAACCATCCGGAGTGCAAAGCTGTTTTATCACGGATAAAATCCCAGAATCCGGAGATCAAAATTCTTTTGTCAATCGGAGGCTGGGGTGCCGGAGGCTTTTCCGAGGCTGCGATGACAGAAGAAGGCAGAAAACGGCTGGCTGCCTCCGCGGTAGACATTGTACAGGAGTACGATCTGGATGGACTTGATATTGATTGGGAATATCCCTGCTTTCGTGTTGCAGGAATTGATGGAAGTAAAAAAGACAAAGAAAACTTCACGTTACTGATCGAAGCCTTAAGAAATACCTTGGATAAGGCAGAGGGCAAGAAATATTTATTAACCATCGCTGCTGGAGGAGACGAATATTTTACCGTCTGCACCGAGATGGATAAGGTACAGAAATATCTTAACTATGTCCAGGTGATGACGTACGACCTAAAGGGAGGCTTTCTAACCTTTACCGGTCACCACACCAGCCTGTATTCCAACCAGAGGGATTTGTTCCCGGCAAGTGCGGATAAAGCGGTGGAATGCTTTCTTCGTGCCGGGGTACCAAAGGAAAAGCTGGTAATCGGCGCAGCCTATTATTCAAGGGTATGGAAGAAGGTACCGAATGTTGATCACGGACTGCATCAGATGGCAGGGACAACGGGAGGATACGGTCCGGCGTACCATCGCCTGGTTCGGGATTATATTAATAAAAATGGATATACCAGGTATTGGGATGACGAAGCAAAGGCACCCTATTTATTCAACGGGAAGAACTTCATAAGCTACGATGATGAGGAGTCTTTAAAAGCAAAGGCAGAATATGTAGCGGAGAAGGGCCTGCTTGGGATCATGTACTGGGAATATGGCTGTGATGCGACCCATACGCTGACCGGATGGCTGAGAAAACAACTGGATTTGGCGGAAGCCGCAAGAAAATAGATAAGTAAATAAAATAGTCGCTGCATGACTTTGAATTACAACCTGTTAAGTAGATAACTACTTAGAGGGGATAATCCGGTTGTGCAGCGGCTTTTTGCTTGTTAAGGATAATGACAAATATTACGTTTGGATCATCTAATTGGCCAGACAACACAATACTACGAATTAATTCTTTGCTACGCTTCCGATCCGGCTATAAACACTTAAGGCATCCATAACGTGAAATTGCTTCGTCTTGTGGGTTCCGTCTGCATGCGCAGTCACCAAGATATACTCCTGGTCATTTACACGTGCCAGACTTGCAAGACAAAGTCCTGCCTCACCGGTATATCCGGTCTTTCCGCCAAGTATTTCGCCTCCGGTTACCTCTGTGGTATCCATGCATTGGAACATCGTACTATAGAAGGTGAATCCGTCCGGATGACAATTTGACGGGGGTATACTGTGTCTGCTGCTGGTAAACACCTCGCGGAAAACGTCATTTTTTAGCGCATAGGAAAGCAGAAGAGAAATATCTTCAACCGTGGAATAATGGTCATCCTCATGCAGACCAGTGGTGTTGCAAAAATGAGTGTTCTTCATTCCTAGCTCATCGGCTTTCTGGTTCATCATTTCTACAAACGCAGCTTCGGAGCCGGCAATCGAATCAGCATAAGCCAGACAGCATTCTGCGCCGGAAGGCAGAAGGATTCCATATAGGGCATCTTTGTATTTTACCTCTTCTCCCGGTTGAAATCCTGCCTGGGAAGCGTTTTGAAGATATAAATATTCAAATATATCCGATGGAAATGTTAAGGTTTTATCGAAATCGGAGGTATTCTCAATGGCAAGGATTGCCGTCATAATTTTTGTTAGAGAAGCAGGATAGATGCGCTCACTGCTGTTTTGTTTCTCCAGCACCTTTTCTTCGGTCAAATCTACGAGAATGGCATTCGGGCTGTTTATACAGTCGAGATAAGCTGCCGTGTCAGCTGCTGGTCTGTCAGGTTCGTCGTCTGGCGCTGCGAGATTCTGAATCTCTATATCCGGGAGTTTAAAGGAAGGCTCTCTGGACATTTGCCGAAAATCTCTCATTACGAATATGGCGCAAAAGAGTAAGAATACCGAAGCAATAAGAAGGAGCCTGTTTAGCCTCATCATTCTTTTATGACGCTGGTATTTTCTTTTCCTCGCCAGCTGTTTTTCTGTTCTTGTTTCATCCAAAATAATACACACCTTTCTTTTATTAGAAGGCGAGTTAGCAATCCAATTCGCCGTTATGAATCGAAGTAGCTCCGGTTCAGTACTTATTGTACCGAACCGGAGCCGCCTATGCTTTAACATTCCATTATTTAAATCCTAAGAAAATCCTAATATTTATTGATTTATTACTAATCCGCTAACGGCAGGGAGACGATAAAGGTAACGGTGTCGTCTTTGCTTTCGGCAGAAATGGTTCCTCCATGTGCGGTAACAATTTCTTTTGCTATCGCCAGTCCCAAACCGGAACCGCCCGTAACAGAGGTGCGCGCTTCATCCATCCGATAAAATTTTTCGAAGATCGTGGATAACCTTTCCGGTGGAATCGTATGTCCCTTGTTTTGAAATGAAACAACCACTGCGTGATCTTTTTTCTCTGCTGAAATAACTATTTCCGTATTCGGATCACTATACGCCACCGCATTTTTCATTATATTATTGAACACCCTTGCTAGCTTTTCGGAATCTCCATAGATGGTAAGGTTTTCATCCGCTCGAATTACGGCGGTGTTTCCTTTCTCCGATAAGATCGGATAAAACTCATCGGTCAGCTGTACCAGCATAAAATAAAGGTCAATGCTTCCCTTTTCCAAAATAATATGCTGTAGATTGTATCTGGTAATTTCAAAGAATTCGTTGATCAGCTTTTCTAAACGATATGCCTTGTCCAAAGTGATATGAACATACTTTGCTTTCTGCTCTGCGGGCATATCGGGAGCTTCGTCCAATAAGCTCAGATAACCGATGACAGAGGTGAGGGGCGTTCGAATGTCATGCGCAAGATACATAACCAGATCATTTTTACGCTGCTCGGCAAGCTGTGTCTCAAAAGCACGCTTTTCTAAGGTTTGCCGCACGGTGTTTAGCTTGTTCTCTATGGTAAACATTTCTTCCGGTAAAGCAATTTCTTTTCCGTCATCCTTGAGTAACCGGTCAATTCCGTGATTGATTTCATTAAAATATCGTGTAAAACCGTTCAGGGAAAATCGGAATAGGATAAAGAAGAGAATGGAAACCGCACCGATCCAAATGATCTCGAAGTTGTTACGAAATACTTGTTGGTAAATAGTAAGTGCCTCATGATATTCCAAATGTAAAAGCCTTTGGAATACAGAAACCAGCCAATCTCCCCCTTTTCCACGCCAGATAAAGTTATAGATCACTCCGATAATTAAAAAAGCAATTACCACCATGCCCAAAGACTGAAGAAACATGATGGTTTTTAACTGCGAGAAATCAGAATTACGTTCTATTTTACGTCTCAATTTTATAACCCACTCCCCATATTGTTTTTATATACTTCGGATTTTCTACCGTATCGTTCATTTTCTCGCGCAGATGACGAATGTGTACGGTAATGGTATTGTTACTTTTGCTGTAGTATTCATCCTTCCAAATCTCATGAAACAGATCTTCTGCACTCACGACATTGCCCTTTTTCTCCAAGAGAATTTGAAGGATGGCAAACTCGGTAGGAGTAAGCTCCAGCTTTTTTTCATTTAGTATGCATTCATGGGTTTTTACATTCATTACAAGTCCGGAATGAATAAGAACGGAATCCGCAGCCGGGTCATTTGGTACGGTATTATATTTTTTATATCTGCGCAGCTGTGCCTTCACTCTTGCCACCATTTCCAGAGGACGAAACGGTTTTGTAATATAATCATCCGCACCCAGGGTTAATCCCGTTATTTTATCGGTTTCTTCATCCTTGGCGGTCAGCATAATAATCGGATATGCGTGATGCTTGCGTATCTTTTGGCAGAGTGCATATCCGCTCATGTCCGGTAGCATGATGTCCAGAATAGCAAGGTCGATCTCGGTAGTTAAAATACAAGCAAGTGCATCCTTTGCGGAATAGAACTTATAAACCGTAAAATTTTCATCTTTTAAATATACTTCCACCAAATCGGCTATTTCAGGCTCATCATCAACGATCAATACTTTATCCTGCATTTATTTTCTATCCCTTTCCCTAAATTTCTATCCTTCTATTGTAACATGCTCTGTATTTAGTGTAGCTGTTTTTGCATAAAGAGTTATTAATATTTTCCTAAGAATGCGATTATCGGTGCAATTCTTTCACTGCAAAAAGCCAAAGCAAAATGTGAAATTAAGCAGACCCACTATAAATCACCAAAGCAATTCATAGTTAAGGTACGATATAATACTAATTATGCACGAAGAAAGAATAAAATAATATACAAATCGTACAAAGAAATATTTATTAAAAATAATATAAAAATAGTTGAATAAACTAACAATATATGCTAGGATAAAAATGTAAGTAAATTACAACAACTCTGGTATAAAAAGGATCTATGGAAAGATTTCGCTATCTGACCCATATCTGTTCTCGTAAGAAAATATGCTAGATTTTATTCGACATGAGTTTTTACATCATAATGACGATATGATAGCTTCTGAATGTTTTTCACTTCTATGGAAACTGAAATTTACGAATTCTCACCTTTAGAAAAATTCCAAACTCCACATAAGAAATTAATAAAAATACATCAAAATAACTGCAAAGAGGAAAGAACGTTAAAGCTGGAAGGGTAAATTAAGACAATATTCAAACAGTATGAAGGTAGGCGGTAACAAATCAAATTTTATTTTAGGAGGATTAAGCATGAGAAAATTGAACAAGAAAGTTTTGGCGTTGATTTTTGCGATTTCCATGTGTATTAGCTGCATGCTTACTGGAACCGTTTATGCGGCAACAGACTACTGGCAGAATTGGACCGATGGCGGCGGCACGGTAAATCCGGTCAACGGATCAGGCGGCAATTTTAGCGTTAATTGGACAAATTGCGGCAATTTTGTTATTGGTAAAGGTTGGGGTACCGGAAGTGCATCCAGGGTATGTAACTACAATGCCGGTGTTTGGTCACCGTCCGGCAATGGATATTTGACGCTCTATGGATGGACGAGAAATTCGCTCATCGAGTACTATGTCGTTGACAGCTGGGGAACCTGGCGTCCGCCGGGAGCATCCTCGAAGGGAACCGTAAGCAGTGATGGGGGCACCTATGATATCTATCAGACGATGCGCTACAATGCTCCTTCCATTGACGGTACGCAGACCTTCCCGCAGTATTGGAGCGTTCGTACCTCCAAGAGACCGACCGGAAGCAATGTCCAAATCAATTTTGGAAACCATGTAAATGCCTGGAGGAGTAAAGGCATGAATCTCGGAAGCAGCTGGTCTTATCAGGTATTTGCCGTAGAGGGATATCAAAGCAGCGGAAGTGCTAACGTAACCGTGTGGTAATCGGTAATAATCGTTTGACCGGACTGAGGCAGGCCGGATAGGCGGCTTGGTATCAGAGATGAAACTTACCTACATACTGTTTGAATATACCTTTCCAATAGGAAGGCTGTAAGCTTTAATGATATCTAGGATAGCTGTGTGGTTATTATTTTACGATCCGTTTAAAGGGGACAGAGCAATGAAAAAAATGTTGGTTTTCCTTATTATGGTATTTCTGGTTGCTTTCAGTGCTTGTTCGCATAAAGAGCCGGAGGAATTTGTATATGTTAAAGGCGGGGATTTTGTAAATACGAACGCCAACTATTATGAAAAAAATGTAACCATATCGGACTTTTATATCGGCAGATATGAGGTGACGCAAAAGGAATGGACACGGATCATGGGAAATAATCCTTCGGAATTTAAAGGGGATAATCTGCCGGTGGAAATGGTAAGCTGGTATGACTGTATTTCGTACTGTAATAAAAGAAGCATAGAAGAGGGATTGAAACCGTATTACAAGATAGACAAGGATACAAAAGATCTGAATAATAAGAGCGAATACGATGATGTAAAATGGACGGTAATGATAAATCCGGGAGCGGATGGTTACCGGCTGCCGACGGAAGCGGAGTGGGAATATGCTGCAAGCGGAGGACAGATGAGCGGAGGTTATACATATAGCGGAAGTAATGATGCAGATGAGGTCGCATGGCATTGGCAAAATGCCGGGGATGAATATTTAACAGGAGATTGGAACTGGCCTGCGATAGCAAACAACCATAATAAGACCAACCCCATCGGTACGAAGAAACCAAATGAGCTGGGGCTTTACGATATGTCAGGTAATGTAAGGGAATGGTGCTGGGACTGGTACGGGGAAACAGAGAGTGAGAGCGGCTCCTCGCGGGTCTGGAAGGGTGGCGGCTGGCTGGGTGACGTCAGCTGCTGTGAGTTTTCCTACCGGGGCAAATTCGAAGCGAATGGTATGGGAGCCGATTCGGGTTTTCGTCTATGCCGTGACAAATAAACAAAGAAAGGTTAAAAGAGCTTGAAAGCTATGCAAATGCCAGCTTGCGGGCTCTTTTATATTCCAGCAATCGCATGCTTTTCCTTCCCTTTTCGGCTTTTCCCCGACTTTAATACGATAACGCAAGATACAATACAAGCAAAAAAAACTTCCCTTACAGCAGACTTGATGGTATAATATAGATTAGTATCTTTTCTATTAGATTGGCGTATTATCGCTTTACGCTGGATATAGAAATTATAAAGGAGCCTTTGCTATGAGCAGTAAAATAAGAATAAGGAGTGCACTAAGAGGGTACTTATTGTGGCCCGTTATTCTGACAGGTTTATTACTTTGTATGAATCTTAGTATTTATGTACTTGATAAAAAGGCAGGACTTGTTATGTCCGGCTTTGTACTTGTTTATTTTCTTATAGCAATTACGGTATTTTACTTAAAAAGACATAAGATAGCCTCCGAACTGGTACATTATGCGATGGACTACGGACAAGTTCAGAAGCAGCTGTTGAAGGAATTAGCGCTGCCCTATGCAATTCTTGATGTAGAAGGAAGAATGCAGTGGGGCAATGATGCCTTTCTGGAAATCATTAACGAGAAAAAGACAGTTAGGAAGTCTATCACCAATATATTTCCGGAGATAACGGAAGATAAGCTGCCAGCAAGAGAAAAAGATGAATCCATCCATATTACCTACAATCAGCGGGAGTACCGGGTTTTACTTCGTAAAATGATCGCTCCCAGCTTTGATGAGGATTTTCATTGGAGCAGCGAGGATGCCGTCAATATATGGTCCAGTAAGAATGCTCTGATTGCCATGTATTTATACGATGAGACCGAAATTATTTCTTTAATGAAGGCAAATAAGGAGCAGAGGCTGATCACGGGTCTGCTTTATATCGATAATTACGAGGAAGCATTGGAGACGATCGATGAGGTCAGACGGTCTCTTCTTACCGCTTTGGTTGACAGAAAGATCAATAAATATATGCAGGGTATCGATGCGGTCATTAAGAAATTGGAGAAGGATAAATACTTTTTTGTGTTTCAACAGAAATACCTGCACCATCTTCAGAGTAATAAATTTTCAATTCTTGAAGAGGTCCGCGGGGTCAATATTGGTAATGAAATGTCCGTAACCATCAGTATCGGTCTTGGCGTAAATGCGGACACCTATATCGAGGGTTACGAATATGCAAGAGCAGCCATGGATCTGGCTCTGGCAAGAGGCGGAGACCAGGCGGTGGTGAAGGATCAGGATAAGATCGCTTACTACGGCGGCAAGAGTATTCAGATGGAGAAGAGCACCCGCGTTAAGGCAAGAGTGAAGGCGCATGCATTCCGTGAGTTTGTGGAAGCCAAGGACAAAATCGTTATCATGGGGCATAAGATCGGCGATGTGGATTCCTTAGGTGCGGCAATTGGTGTGTATCGGATTGCGAAAACCTTCAATAAAAAGGCACACATTGTAATTAATGAGGTTACGACTTCCTTACGGCCGATGCTGAACCGGTTCGTTGGAAATCCTGATTATGAAGAGGATATGTTCCTTAAGAATGAGCAGGTTAAGGAAATTGTGGATATCAACACCCTGCTTGTTATTGTGGATGTCAATCGTCCAAGCTATACGGAATGTAAGGAATTATTGGATTATACCAAGACAGTGGTTATCTTTGATCATCACAGGCAGACAAATGAGGCAATTGATACGGCAGTTCTTTCCTATATTGAGCCGTATGCATCCTCTACCAGTGAAATGATCGCGGAGATACTGCAATATATCGGCGGTAATTTAAGATTGAAGCCGGTGGAAGCCGATGCTCTTTACGCCGGAATTATGATCGATACAAATAATTTCTTAACCAAAACCGGTGTCAGAACCTTTGAAGCGGCTGCATTCCTACGTAGAAGTGGTGCGGATGTCACAAGAATTCGTAAGCTGTTCCGCAGTGAGATGATTGATTTTAAGACAAAGGCAGATGCCGTCCGCAATACGGAGATCTATCAGGGATATTTTGCAATCACCGTATGCGCCAGCTCCGAGGTTGACAGCCCTACCATACTGGGTGCTCAGGTGGCAAATGAGCTTTTGAATATTAATGGTATCAAGGCTTCCTTTGTTTTAACGGAGTACAGTAATCAGATCTATATCAGCGCAAGATCCATTGATGAGGCAAATGTGCAGATTATCATGGAAAAACTGGGTGGCGGTGGTCATTTAAGTGTTGCCGGTACCCAATTGAAAAATCAGACGATAGAAGAAGCGATTACGCTATTGAAAGCAACTTTAGATAAAATGATAGAAGAAGGAGAGCTGTAGACCTTTTAGATAAGTCTAACTTCTTTTCTTCCCAGAGTTTGCGTCTGCGCGGCACCCGCAAACTCCGGATGCGAATAAAGCCGTGCAGAAATGAGGTTTAGCTATGGAAATTATATTAACGCAGGATGTAAAAAGTCTTGGTAAAAAGGGCGAAGTTGTAAAAGTAAGCGACGGTTATGCAAGAAATTTTATTCTTCCCAAGAAATACGGTGTGGAAGCTACAAAGCAGAATCTATATGATTTAGAGCAGCAGAAGGCAGCAGATGCAAAGAGACAGAAGGAGCTTTTAGACGAAGCGAAAGATTTCGCAAAGAAGCTGGAGAAGCTTACCGTTAAAGTCAGTATAAAAGCAGGCGAAGGCGGTAAAACATTCGGCTCTATTTCTACGAAGGAGATCGCTGCAGCGGTAAAGGATCAATTTAACCTGGAGATCGATAAAAAGAAATTACAGCTTTCCGACCCGATTAAGAATGCCGGCTCTTATACAGTTCCGGTAAAACTGCATCCGCAGGTAACCGCAGCTATGAAGGTATTGGTAGAGGCGATATAATGCTCGGTTCTGCAAGGAGGAATACCAATGGATGAAGCATTGATTAAGAGAATACTTCCGCATAGTGCAGAGGCAGAACAATCGGTAATCGGTTCTATGATCATGGACCGGGATGCAATTATTGCCGCAATGGAGATGGTTATCGGAGATGATTTCTATGAGCAGCAATACATGATCTTGTTCGATACCATGGTGGAACTTTTTAATGAAGGCAAGCCGGTAGATTTGATAACCCTGCAGGATCGTTTGAAGGAAAAAGATGTTCCTCCGCAAGTAAGTAGTTTGGAATTTATCCGGGATTTGGTTGCATCCGTTCCTACCTCTGCGAATGTCCGATATTATGCTCAGATTGTCCGGGACAAATCCGTTCTCCGGCGATTGATCAAAGCATCCGAGGAAACAGCGAATGAATGTTACCTGGATAAAGAAAATCTGGATAGTATCTTAGAAAAGGCAGAAAAGTCAGTCTTTAATATCGTTCAAAACCGCGGTTCTAAGGAATTTACCGATATTAAGGAAGTGGTGCTGCGTTCCATCGACAGCATTGAAGCTGCCGCGAAGAATCAGGGAAGCGTAACCGGTATCGCAACCGGCTTCTATGATTTGGATTATAAAACCGCAGGGCTGCAGCCATCGGATCTGATCTTGATCGCGGCAAGGCCTTCCATGGGTAAAACAGCTTTTGCACTTAACATAGCAGAATATGCGGCATTAAAATCAAATGTCCCTACCGCCATTTTCAGTTTGGAAATGTCGCAGGATCAGCTGGTGAAGCGTATCCTTGCGATGAATTCTAAGGTGGATTCGCAGGCAATCCGTACCGGCAGCCTTTCGAATGAGGATTGGGGAAGCTTGATGGAAAGTGCAAGAATTATCGGAAATTCGAATCTTGTGATTGATGACACCTCGGCAATCTCCATCAGTGAGCTGCGCTCAAAATGCAGGAAGCTGAAGATGGAAAAGAACCTTGGATTGATTATCATTGATTATCTTCAATTGATGAGCGGCAGCAGCAGGCGGGTAGAATCAAGGCAGCAGGAGATATCGGAGATTTCCCGATCGTTAAAATCTCTTGCAAGGGAAATCAATGTTCCCGTAATTGCTCTTTCTCAGCTAAGCCGTGCGGTGGAGCAGCGTCCGGATAAGCGGCCGATGCTGTCCGACCTTAGAGAATCCGGAGCGATCGAGCAGGATGCCGACGTTGTAATGTTTATTTACCGTGATGATTATTATAATCATGATACGGAGGAACCGGGCGTATCAGAGATTATCATAGGCAAACAGAGAAATGGTCCGGTCGGAACGGTGAAGCTTGCTTGGCTGGCACAGTACACCAAGTTTGCCAACCTCGAGAGATGATCGTATTCTGGTATTATAAAGCGGGATGAACACCAAGTTTGTTTTGCTATCTCTTTTTGCTTTTCATGTTTTTGCTGTCATGAAACTATGGATCCTTCTGAATAATTTAGGATCGTCGTTTCGTGGCAGCTAAAAAAAGTTTAAGGAGGGGGATAAGAGGAAGACTATTTTCCTTAGGTTCGTTTTTCTTATTGGTATGTTTGAGAAAAACCGATGAGAAAACCTCTTAGGATGAGAAACATTGTGAACGAAACCGGGATATGATTTACTTAATTTTTCGTCGGAGTTATTTGAGAATTTACATCAGAATAGTTAGTTTGCTACAGAATTCTGTAGAATGGAGGAAGCTTCTTATGGGTTTCCTTTTTTTGTGTCGATAAGTTATGTGGGAATATATGGAAAAGAATATTGCAATTGCAACTTGCTATGTTATAATGTAAAAAGTGGAAAATAATTACAGGATAAAGGGAGGTAAAATAATGGGTGAGGTTAGGTATATGATTTCAGAAGCATCGAAAAGAGTTGGTGTAGAAGATCATGTACTTCGATATTGGGAGAAAGAGCTGGAGCTTCCAATTGCACGTAACGAGATGAAAAATCGATACTATAGAGAAACAGATATTGTGCTTCTGCAAACAATTAAAAACCTTAAGGATCAAGGCTTTCAACTTAAAGCCATAAAGATGTTATTACCGAATATAAGCAAGTTAGAATCCCTTGATTCGCAAACTATACTTAGATTAAAGGATGAACTTAACGGAAGGGTGATTGATATGGTGAAGGATGAGAAGGTGCCGGATACAGAAAGTGAGGCTGCGAATGGGACAAGCCTGATAACGAACGAGGAAACGCATGAGATCGCAGAGCAGCCCCATGATAAAGTGGAACAGTTTATGTCGATTATGAATCAGATTATTCTATCTGCCTTAAAAGAGAATAATGCAGAGCTGAAAGAGGAAATCGGCACGAATGTGACAGAAAACGTAGTAAAAGAAATGAAATTTTTAATGCGGCTGCAGGAGGAAAAGGAAGAGGAGCGGTTTCGGAAATTAGATATGACTATAAGGGATTATCAAAAAAGCAGAATGATGGCAGCGGCTGCCTTTGATGGTAAGAGCAAAAAGAAATCAAAATTTTTTAAAAAGAATAATCGGGTTTACATTTAATAATAAAAAATAAAACAAAGGATGAATAAGATAAATTATGAAGATAAAAAAATACTATCCTATAAAACAAAAGGAATCAAAAAAACAATCTACCTGTAATACATGAAAAGAGGCTGCCCTCCATCAATGATCGGCATCCTCTTTTTATGTATGTATTATTCAGCTGAAATGGAACCGGTTGGGCAAACATCTGCACAAGTTCCACAATCTATGCAAGTGTCGGGATTGATTTCATAATGTTCTGCACCCTCAGAAATAGAATCAGTAGGGCATTCACCAGCACAAGCGCCGCAGCTAATACATTCATCACTAATCTTATATGCCATTTTCATAACCTCCTTTTTTAACGATCGTCTATATTTTAATATAAGAAATCGTATATTGCAAGTCCAAATTAATCTGGTTTTGTGTCAAGTGAAACATTGACGAAATTTGTCAAAAAAAGCATTTGAAGAAATAAAAGCGAATTGTATAATTTTATTGACAGAGTGGGCGGAGCCGCATATAATATAGAGTAATCTCTTTGCACTGCATTACATTCTACAAAAAGAATGCGAGATCAACAGTACAAACTGAACAGGTGATAAACTATACAAGGTTTATGTACCGGGCTATGTATTAAGTGGCAACAGATTGCATTGAAATGCACATCTGTGGGACAGTTGTTATGTTCCATAGGTGTGCTTTTTTATACCATGGAACAGAAAACAGACCTTAAATGGAGTGCCATAAGAGAAATTCAAACGCCGCCAAAAGGCGAAAACGGAGGGTTCTTTTATGACAGGTAACGGGGAAAACATGGCAGGATTAACCACTGCCGAAGCAGCACAATTACAGTTGCAATACGGAAAAAACGAATTAGCCCAAAGTAAGAAAGAGAGCTTTATAAGAAAGGTTCTTCATATTATAGGTGAACCGATGTTCCTCTTACTGATTGCTGCCGCAATAATTTATTTTATTCTTGGTGAGCCCAGAGATGGTGCAATTATGCTCATATTCGTCATTGGGATTATCAGCATTGATATTATTCAGGAGTGGAAAACAGATAA
Source organism: Lachnospiraceae bacterium (assembly GCA_015057615.1). Lineage (GTDB taxonomy): Bacteria > Bacillota > Clostridia > Lachnospirales > Lachnospiraceae > Mobilitalea. The sequence continues at coordinate 15,809 of SVEA01000145.1, forward strand.
AACCCTGAATGCGCTCAAGGATTTGTCGGCTCCTCATATTACCGTTATCCGGGATGCGAAAGAAATGGTAATTTCAAGTGAGAATCTTGTACCGGGTGATTTAATGATGATTTACGAGGGTATAAAAATCCCTGCCGATGGTGTAGTGGTTAAGTGTAACGATCTCTGCGTAGATGAATCATCGCTCACCGGGGAGGTTGAGGGTATCTGGAAAGTAGCAGCGGATAATGTGGAACGATCCGATAGTTACTGGCGAAAGGATTATTGTTACGCCGGCACGCTGGTAACGCAGGGCACGGGTATAATTTGCGTTGATAAGATAGGAGCAGCAACCGAGTATGGAAAAATCGGAGTAAATGTAGCGGCTGCTTCCGATGAGCCAACACCTTTGCAGAAACAAACCGGTAGACTGGTAAAGACATGTGCCGGGATTGCAGGGGTATTGTTTGCACTGGTGGGGGTGGTTACTTATTTTAACCTACCCGATCATACGCCTGGAGACCGCTTGATTGAAAGTATTCTTTCCGGTATTACTCTTGCCATGGCAATGATTCCGGAAGAATTTCCTGTAATTATGACCGTGTTTCTTTCTATGGGGGCATGGCGGCTTGCTAAGAAGCATTCCCTTGTCCGCAAGCTGCCGTCCGTTGAAACATTGGGGGCGGTGTCAGTATTATGCGTCGATAAAACAGGCACGATCACGATGAATCAAATGACGGTACAGGACACCTGGGCACTTGATGGTGATGAATATAAGCTCATGGAAGTAATGGGACTTGGATGCGAAACGGATGCCTATGACCCGATGGAAAAGGCGATGCTGGCTTACTGCGATTGTCATGGAATCTCGAAAGAATATTTGTTTGATGGAGAGTTAGTTAACGAATATGCGTTTACCGACGAATTAAAAATGATGGGGCATGTATGGCGCAGGAATGGAAAGCTCACAATTGCAGCAAAAGGTTCACCAGAAAAAATTTTAACCATCTGCAATATGACAGATCAGAGCAGAGAAATAGCAATGCAAAAAATTACTGAATTGTCCAAAGAGGGTCTGCGGGTAATTGCAGTGGCTACGGCTGCGCCTGTGACAGAATCAGATATTCCTGCAACAATAACGGAATGCAGCCTGAGCCTATGCGGTTTAATCGGTCTTGCTGACCCTCCGCGAGAGAGTGTCAAATCAGATATTGCAATATGCCATAAGGCCGGCATCCGTGTTGTTATGATTACCGGTGACAATGGGATAACCGCATCGTCCATTGCCAAAAAAATCGGTATGGAACATAGCAATAATATAATTACCGGCGATATGCTTAACGAAATGTCGGATGACGAGTTGAAGGAGGCAGTAAAGGAAGTTTCAATTTTCTCCCGTGTGATTCCCGAGCATAAGATGCGAATCGTCAAAGCGTTTAGGGAAAACGGTGAAATTGTAGCAATGACAGGCGATGGTGTGAATGACGCACCGGCTCTAAAGTATGCCGACATCGGTATCGCTATGGGGAAGCGTGGCAGCGAGGTATCCCGTGAGGCTGCCGATCTCGTCCTAATGGATGATAACTTTACAACAATCGTAGAAACGGTAAAAGATGGGAGAAGAATCTATGATAATATTCGCAAGGCGGTTGGATATGTCCTTACAATTCATATCCCCATTGCCTTTGCGTCACTGCTAGCCCCGATACTCAAGGTTGCACCGTCAGCCCTTATGTTGTTGCCGCTACACGTTGTTTTACTGGAATTGTTGATTGACCCAACCTGTTCTATCGTATTGGAACGCCAGCCGGCTGAAACCGATATAATGGAACGCAAACCGCGTGATCCAAAAGAAAAACTTCTGAGCATGCGTACCTTGCTGAAAAGCACTCTTCAGGGGATTACAATTTTTGCCTCGTCTTTTGGAACCTATTTGACTGTCCTCGCCGGCAATCCGGCTAACGCACCTGTAGCGCGGGCAATGGGACTCACTATAATCATGCTGTCTAACCTGCTTTTGGTTCAGGTTAACAGCTCGGATAAGGATTTTGCCTTCCAATCAATTTCCCGCCTATCAAAAGATCGGATCATGTGGGCTGCTAATATTGGAACACTGCTTATGCTGATCACCATACTCTATACACCTTTCTCGGGTTTCCTAAAGCTGGCACCACTTTCAGCAGGGCAGTTTTTCTGTTCGATGGGTATTGCTGCGCTAGCAGTGCTTTGGTATGAGCTCGTAAAATTGTTCAATAGACTCCGTAAAAGATAATTTATAATAAAGATGATATAACACCTTTGACGAAGTTCTTTTTGCTCTACGATAAGCACATTCCTCTTATATACTTCATATAATATTAAAGTATATTTTCAGGAGATGATATAATGAATTATAATGGATATGGCAATTACGGCTCATATAATTACGGTCGAACAGCCCCATTTATACCGAACACATCTAATACAGTACGGCAGCCGGAAGCTACAGATATATTCACATATCCACAAAATCTTCAGAATGCACTTACTTTGATCCAGCAGGCACTTGCAGGCGAAACTGAGGATAGGATGTTTTATACATGGCTGATAGAACATGCTCCCTCGAATGAAGATCAGCAAATAATTTCTGGTATTCGTGACAATGAGATCGGTCACTTTGCACTGTTTAAAAAGCTATACTATGAGTTGACAGGTATGACACCCCAGCAGGCCCCGGGGGAGGAATTTATTCCACCCGAAAGCTATTGCGCAGGGCTAGCTCGCGCTCTGCTAGGAGAGCAGAGCGCTGTACAGAGATATCGTAAAATTCTTTACGCGATGCAGAACCGTGTGCATATCAATATAATGACTGAAATCATAACGGATGAGATTAGACACGGAATCCTATACAATTACCTTTATAGTAAGAATGGTTGTACAGGCTAAGATTTCCAGCATAACTAATATTCACTCCTTATCGCTGCATTACAAATTAATTGCTGCCGCTGCATTGCAAATGTTACTGTTCACACATGGGCAAAGTATATCATATGATTTCGTCAAATGTATCCGAATCGGAGACGCTTTCGCTTAGTTGCATTACGTAGCGGTACATAAGGCTCCAAAATACGGAGCCAAAGTACCAACGAATGCAAATACTCCTTATCGGATATCATTTGTCGAAATCAT
>SVEA01000146.1 GCA_015057615.1 Lachnospiraceae bacterium
GCATGACGGGGAACCTGTTACCTTAGATGATCTGGTTTTCGCATTTGAAGTTATCTGCCACAAGGATTACCAGGGAATACGTTATGGTGATTCGGAGACTAATGTGGTAGGCGTTGATGAATACCATGCCGGAAAGGCAGATAAGATATCCGGACTGGAGCTGTCCGAAGATAACATGACCTTAACCATTCATTTTAAGGATTTTTATCCCTCCATCCTTGTCGGCGGCTTCTGGTCTAATCCGCTTCCAAGGCACTACTACGGTGATATTCCGGTAAAGGAAATGGCAGCTCATGAAAAAACCCGTACCTCCCCGATTGGTTATGGACCTTTCAAGGTTAAAAACATCGTTCCTGGGGAATCGGTTGAGCTTGAACGCTTTGACGATTACTGGATGGGCAGACCGAAATTGGATGGTATCGTTATTACCGTAGTTAATCCGGAGCTGGTTCCCGCTGCTATGCAGGAAGGGAAATTCGACGTAGCAGAATTCAGTACGCAGCAATACCCGGATTATATGAATCCAACGAACTATCAATACATTGGATACGTAGAGACCGCATTCAGCTATACCGGCTTTAAGCTTGGTAAATGGGATCAGGATAAATCGGAAAATATCTATAATCCGGATTCCAAAATGGCTAATCTCAACCTTCGTAAAGCGGTCGGATATGCCATAGACAATGCTACCCTTGCGGAGAATATCTATAACGGCCTTCGTTTCCTTGCTACCACAGTAATTACTCCAAGGCACAGCACCTATCAGAATAAAAAACTGGAAGGATACACCTATCAGCCTGAGCTGGCAAAAAAACTGCTTGATGAGGCCGGTTATATTGATGTGAACGGAGACGGCTTCCGCGAAGATCCGGACGGAAAACCATTTACCATAACCTGGGCATCTATGGATGGTGAAAATGCAGAAACCATTGCACAGTTTAAGATTCAATGCTGGGCAGATATCGGACTAAAAGTCGAGCTTTATAATGGCCGTCTTACGGAATTCAATGCTTTCTACGATGCCGTGGAATTTGACGATCCTGCGATTGACATGTATGATGCAACCTGGCTAACCGGATACGATCCCAACCCGGCATCCCTATGGGGGCACTTCTCTCCTGCAAACTACACCCGCTATACCAGTGCTACCTTTGATGCAATCACCAATGACATTTCCTCCGACAAAGCATGGGATAACAAATTCATGATTCAAAGATATCATGATTGGCAGGAAACCTTCTTCGACGAAGCTCCGGCTATTCCCACTCTCTGGAGAATGGGAATTTATGCTGTTAACAATCGTGTTAAGAACTATACCACCGTTTCGACCGACATCGTACAAAGCAACCACTTAATTGAACTCACCGCACAAGAAACCATAAAATAGATAGGAAATTAATTATATTTTACTATTTTGAATAGCCCGACAAAAGCCAATTGATAAACTCGACTTCGTCAATTTGCATAATTTATGTATAGGCAAGTAATAGAAATCAAATTTCATTTCGCAACACAGTGTTTCCAAAGTGCTGCATAAAACGCAGCGCAAAGCATTGCAAAAAATGCAATACTTGGATTGAAGTACGTAATGGTACATAAGATCATAAAACACATGATCTAAGTACCAACGACTTCAAACAGTTGCGCAGTAAAATATTGTTTCCTATTACTTAAGATTTTCCTTGCTTTGTGCAAATTGATAAAGACGATTTGTTAAGAAGGCTTTTGTCGTACTAATCATAATAATCTCATAAATAAACAGATATGTTTATTCGCTCCGTAATGCATCGATTGGGTTTAGCTTTGCCGCCTTATTCGCCGGCATATACCCAAATCCGATACCGATGGCAGCAGAAATTCCAAATGCCATGAGAATGGAATGAGTCGAGGGCGCCGCTTCGATTCCAAAGGCATTTCCCAAGATTCTCGTTAACAGATAGCCAAAGATGATTCCAAGCGTACCTCCCATACAGCTGATGAGTGCCGCTTCGATGACAAATTGGCTCATAATATCTTTTTTCTTCGCTCCAATCGCCTTACGTATCCCAATCTCCTTTGTCCTCTCCACAACGGATACCAGCATAATATTCATGATTCCGATGCCTGCAACCAGTAAGCTGATCCCTGCGATTCCTCCCAGGATGGAGGACATCATGGAGGTCGTGGAATGAATGGTGTCTAAAAGCTGTGTCATACTGCTGATAAAATACAGATCCTCATTTTTCATTATGCCATACAGGTAATTATCCAGGATCTTTTCTGCCTGCTCCACATCATCAGCATCCTGCGCGGCGACTACATAGGTCGCGATATCTGCGGAGTCTGCCAGTCTTGCTGCATTGGTATAAGGGATATAGATGCAGTCATCCGTAGAATTTTCTTTCGAATCCTCTTTTTCTTTCTGAATACCCACAATTTCATAGACCTGCCCGTTGATTTTTACCGTATCCCCAAGGGAGACCTTCCCTTCAAACAGCTCCTGGGTGACATAGGTTCCGATCACACAGGCAGGATAACGGTTCTTGATATCCGCATACCGGATAAAACGTCCGGACGACAGCTCCAGATTACGAATCATAAGATAATCCTCACCCACGCCGGTAACCGAAGTGGTCATAGAGGTACTGCCGTTTTTAACCGTATATCTTGCACTGACCTGCGGCGTCACTCCCTGTAAAATAGCGCGGTTCTCTTTTACAAAGGCATACATTTCATCCACATCTACCTTACGGGTATCGGTATTGGTTACATTCACGGATATCATATTTGTACCCAGATCTGCGAATGTGGAAATGATATAATTCGTTACCCCCTGCATCAGCCCTACTAAGGTAATCACCGAACCAACGCCGATAATCATACCCAGCATGGTGAGGAAGGAACGCATCTTACTTCCCCGGATACTTCGTATCGCTAATTTAAATGCTTGGCTAATTTTCATAACAATAACCATGCCCTTTCTTGACTACCTGCAAACTTAGTGCCGCAGGCGTGGTATTTGCAAAGCGAATTAATTCACTTACGCCCATGCTTTTTGGGCATAAATCCTGAAGAATAGCTGCTTCTGCTATTCTTCTAAGTCTCTCGTATTTAAAGAGACTTTTTGCTCGCAGTTTTTTGCGAGACTATTCACACTACTACCTGCTTCCTATATTCTTCTACACTTTCATCAAAGATAATTTTACCGTCCTGTAAGCCTACCACGCGTCTTGCCTGCTCTGCTACATTACGGTCATGGGTGATTAGGACAATGGTATTTCCATTGGCATTCATCCGCTTTAAGAAGTCAAGTAATTCGGCGCTTGTCTTTGAATCCAAGGCACCAGTCGGCTCATCCGCTAAAATCAAGGACGGATTTCCCGCCAAAGCCCGGGCAACCGCTCCTCTTTGCTGCTGCCCTCCGGACAGTTGGTTCGGGTAGTTCTTCCACTTTTCCTCAAGGCCGACCTTACGTAATGCCTCCATAGCGAGTGACCGTCTCTGCTTTTTGGCCATACCCGCATAAAGTAACGGCAATTCCACATTCTCGATGAGGTTCTGTTTGGAAAGGAGATTATACTGCTGAAAGATAAATCCGATCAAGCGGTTACGGACTGCGGCAAGTGCATCCCCTTTCATTTTACTGACATCCTCTCCTTTTAAAATATACTGTCCGGTGGTCGGCGTATCAAGGGCACCGATAATATTCATAATCGTCGATTTTCCGCTTCCGGATTTTCCGACTATAGCAACGAATTCTCCTTCGCGGATGGAAAGATTAATTCCATCGTTTGCGCGTACCTCCGTGTCTCCCATCCGATAAATCTTATAGATATCAATGAGCTGTATCAAAGGTACCTCCCTCTGATCCGCCATTGTATCCGCACTTCGTGTACTCATCCGATACCTCCTATTGTCCGTTCCGTGGTCTTGCCTGCGATCTCCCATTATTACGGGGAGCTTCACCGCCGCCATCTTCGATACGGTATTCAACGGTAGTACCGCCGCCCATACCTCCCGGCATAAACATCATTTCATCCGTTCCGGAGACACGCTTTACATAGACTTCCTCGTCACCGTTTAAACCACTTTTGATTTCGATATAATCCCCGTCCGTCATGCCGGTCTCCACCGGTACCTCCCGAAACCCTGCCGGAACCTCCCCGACGGCTTCCGTAACTGTAGGATCGGCAACATAGATGACGTCACCACGCATCAGCGCTTCGCTGGGAACAGCTATCACATTCTCCACCTTATCCAGTACAATTTTACCGGTTACATTCATTCCCGGCAGCAGGTCTCCCCGGTCATTAATACGCACGGTAACTGGAAACTGTGTAACCCCGCCACTTGCGGAGCTTTGCAGACTTACACTCGTGACTGCTCCCGAAAATTCCTTTGCTTCAAATGCATCGGCGGTAATTTTAACCTCCTGACCTGCCTTTACATTCATAATATCTAGTTCATCAATATACATGTCAAATACTGCAGCAGATAAATCATAGATGGTGCATAGGATCGACTTTGCTGTAATGGTATCCCCCTCCAGCGCATTTTTACTGACGATCTGACCGGAAATGGGTGCTGTAATACTGTAATCCTCTCTGGTATCGGTAACCTCTTCTAAGGAAGTCTTGGCATCCTCTATTACTTCCTCCGCTGCTTCCACACTGTCCTTTGCATTTTGAACAGCATCCTCTGCATTCTCCAATTGCTTTTTGTAGGATTCCAGCTGATCCTCTACGGATTTTTCCTCGAAGGTGAGAAGAATATCGCCTTCCTTTAGACTGCTGCCTTCCTCTATGTTAAGCCGGTAGATCTCACCTGCCTTCTTCGCGGTAAGAGTCTTCTGTGTTTTTACTTCAAAGCTGCCTTCCCCGCTGCTATAGATCTTACCGATCACAGCAGATGCCATGCTTTCTGCGGATAATCCGCCGGGATTTTGTACTTCTATGGTAACCGTGCGAACCAGACGGTTGCCGGCTAACACTTCATCAATATTACTAACCTTCGTAACGGTACCCTTTAGCGTCTCAAAGCTGTCGGACATAATTATTTTGGCGCTTTTTCCAATAAGGCTCTGGTCTGCCTCGGCAGCATTAAAGGGCACCTCTAAAATCATAGTACGATTATCATAGATCTCTGCAATCTGACTTCCCTTTTGCAGCATATCCCCTTCTTCTACGAATACCGTCTTAACAATACCGGCATCCGAAGCCGTCAGATTGGCATCGCCATAATCCGAAGCAGCATCCTCATAATCGGCGAGAGCTTTCTTATAATCAGCTACTGTATCGTCATAGTTATCCTTCGCCTTTTTATATTTCTTTTCGGCTCTGGTTACATTCGTTTCGGCAGTATCGATATGTTTATCAAGCTCCTCCGTAGCGATTTGATAAAGTACCTGCCCCTTCTCGATGTAGTCTCCTTCCTCGAAATTCGCAGCGATTACCTCTCCCTCTACGAGGGTTGTGACCTCGTAGGTATTCAGCGGCTGAATCGTTCCTGAGGAGGATAGAATTGTTTCAATATCTCTTCTTTCCACCGGCGCAATGGAGCTTTCTGCATTTATATTCCCCCGGTAGGTTAACGCTGCCCGGGATCTATTTAAGGCAAATTTTGCCGCCAACCCTACAACTGCAATGACAACAACAACGATAAGAATTGCCTTCCACTTAATCTTACTGGCTATCTTTTTCATTCCCTAATACCTCACTTAATCTATATTTTCTGCAACAATGACCCGCACACTTCCACCGTAAGCGGCTTCCTTATCATAATAAGCGCTTACCTTATATCGCGATAGATTGGTTAAGTTATCCATGGTTGCTTTTGTGTATTCGCCATTCAGGTAAAAGTACACGGCGCAATTGTCCGCCAGCGGATATTTTGCCGTAGAATTCTGTACGTAGGTGGAACCAATTGCCGTAACAGCAATCTTTGTTAAGTTCTTCATTCCGACCAGTTCATTGTCCACGATCAAAAATCCCTTCGGTCCCAGATCGGTATTGTAATCGGGTACGATATCACCGGTAACGCTGCCCGGCTTACCATCAAGGATATAGCCGTAGGTATAGAGGTTCGATTTTGAACTCATTGGGTAGGCAAATTCAGTCAGGATACCGTAATCATATGCATCCCCGGTAACATCATCCAGGATAAGCTGTGAGACGGCTCCCCGCTCATTCTTTTCGCAATAGCGTATCATCGCATCGTTAATAATCACACTCCCAAGCCTTGACGGATACACATTCGCATATTTTCCTTCGCTGATATCCAGTATCTTGACATTGGAGGCAAGAGGTGTACTGCCGAGGTGGCTTCCGTCTGCCCGGAAGGTATAACCGTCAAACTCGGTATTCGCATCTTCTAACACACTGACCGATGCCTTCCCGTCTTTATAGGTGACCCGTACCAAATTATCCTTATAGATCGTAAGCAGCGTATTGTCATAATCCTGCTGATATTCATTTCCCGCAGCATCAACGAAGCGCACATATTCGGTGGAGACATAAGCTCCATCCTCCTGTTTTGCCAGATGCGTCCCCGTTTCCAATGCGATCCCGGTTATCGTCGTGTCATATTTATAGGTGCTGATTGCAGAGGCAACCGCATCATTTTTCCCCAATAGTAAAGTGATATGATCGCCTTCCTTTACACCTCCTAAGGTGGAAAATGCTATGGAAGCTTCTGAGGTCTCGAAGGTATACTCCTTCCCTGCAACCGTAACCGACTGTGGATTTAACTGATCCGGGCTAATCTTCTCCACCACTCCGGTGACCTTATTGTCATATGCCCATATCGTTGTAAGCTCCTTCGAATAGTAGATCACATCATAGTCACTAATATCGTATACATCAGCTTTTGCACCATCCAGATAGCAGTCCGCTTTGGATACAGCGAATGGTATTTCTGATTTCCAGTCATCGTCTGCAATGATCGGTCCCTCTACCCCATGATTAACGACAGACAGATAATCCAGATTGCCATTTGAATCAACCGTATAGCCCAGGGTTTGTGCATATATCACGCCCTCCTTTGTCGTAGCATGAAGTAGGTTGTAGAACAAATTTTTACAGTCTCTTACCGAAAGATACTGCGTCCCGGTCTTTCGGATATTCTTATCCAGCTCTTTGGATTCATAGAGTGCCATCTGGCCGCCAAGGATATTGCCAGTAAAGTCACTGCTCGTATATCCCAGTAAAGTAATTACCCCTTTCACTGCCTCCTGAAGGGTAGTATTCTTATCCGGCCGAAAAGTTCCGTTTAGATAGCCGGACATCCAGCCCTCCGTGATTGCAGTTTGAATATAACCTGCTGCCCAATGATTGCTTGGTACATCACTGTAGAGAGAAATATTAGTTTCCTTTGAAATCTTTCCCTTGTAAACGGATGCGTTAACAAGCAATTGCGCGAACTGGCTCCGTGTTACATTATCGGAGTCGTCCTCCAGACTTCCTTCATCGATTTTCATAATTCCCAAGGTCTTTAATAATTGATCCGCACGGTTACTTGCCGCGGATGCCTTACTTGCAGCAGGATTTAAGATAACGGTGAATAAACTTACTGCTATTACAAATAGGGCAATTCCTTTCTTTTCCATCGCAAATCTCCTTTTTATGTAATTTCTGGTATAAATAACATTTTAATAAAAAAACGTGAACATTCTGTGTTTCCTAGATGAAAATACAGCGTATTTTTGTTAATAATGATATGGGTGCCATAAGCCTTCCTAACAAATCGTCTTCTTCAATTTGCGCAAAGCAAGGACTAACTTAAGTAATAAAAACAATATCTTAATGCGCAACTGTTTGAAGTCATTGGTACTTAGATTACGTATTTGGTGGTCTTACATACCATTACGTACTTCAATCCAAGTATTGCGTTCTTTGCAATGCTTTGCACTGCGTTTTATGCAGCACTAAGGCAATTTTGCCCTGCGATCAACCCTGTTTCGTATTTGTCTCGCCGCATCACTGTATTAAGTGATTAATACAATAATACAGTGGTCCATTTTCTTTGTCAACCACTTTTCATAATTGATTTGGTGTCAAAAAGCTTTCCTAACAAATCGTCTTCTTCAATTTGCACAAATTAAGGTAAAACTTAAGTAATAGGAAACAA
>SVEA01000147.1 GCA_015057615.1 Lachnospiraceae bacterium
ACCAATCAAAAGTAGTACAGGAATTTGGAGCATACATATTTACCAATCAAAAGTAGTACAGGAATTTGGAGCATACGTATTTACCAATCAATAGCAGCATAGGATAAAGAAGCAGATAAGTATAAAATGACAGGAAGATAGCCAGATTGCAGAAATAATGAGCAGAAAATGGCAGGAGAAATAATAAATCATCTACAAAATGAATCGGCAGATCAGTTACAAAAGTATGCAGAAAATGGCAGGAGGAACCGGCAGAAAGACAGGTACAGAAAAACAAGTACAGAAAGAAAGGGCAGATAGATTACAGGATGAATAGGCAGAAAAATTACCGGATGAGTAGACAGATCGATTAAGTCATAACAAAATAAAATAGAAGTTCAGGCGTGCTTATGACACGCAGGAGGAGGCCTAATGAAATTAAATTATAAGCGGACTTTCTTTGTTGGACTAGCGTTTTTATCGATTTGTGCTTTTTGGCAGATGTACGATAATATGATTCCTTTGATGCTGAAAAACACGTTTGGACTTGGAGAGACCGTAATCGGTGTAATTATGGCATTGGATAATATTCTTGCCTTATTCCTTCTACCGATCCTTGGAGCCTTATCGGATAAGGTGGATACGCCGATCGGAAAGAGAACCCCGTTTATTATCGGGGGAACCGCAGCAGCGGTAATTGCAGTGCTGTTTATTCCTATGGCGAATCAGAGACAGAATCTACTCCTGTTTATTCTGCTTCTGGGTGTTGTACTAATTGCCATGGGCATCTATCGTTCTCCTGCGGTGGCATTAATGCCGGATCTTACGCCGAAGCCGCTACGAAGTAAAGCGAATGCAGTCATTAATTTGATGGGTGCAATCGGCGGAGTATATACCCTCCTTATGGTTAAGCTTCTGATGCGCGGAGAGAATGCGGACTACTTCCCGGTATTTTTGGCGGTAGCAGCTCTTATGGTAGTTTCGGTTATCGTTCTTATTACCACGATTAAGGAGAAAAAGCTGTCCGAGGAAATAAAAGAGGCGGAAGCCTTAGAAGAAGCCGCGGTCACGAATGGGAAGGAGCAGGATCTTCCTGGTGAGGAGGAGAGCAAGCAGGCAGCAAAGGATAAAATGCCAAAGGATGTACGTAAGAGTCTGCTGTTTTTGCTTGCCTCTATCTTTTTGTGGTTTACGGCTTATAATGCGGTTATCACAGCTTTCTCCAGATATGTTGAAGTTGTATGGAAATTAAAGCCGGGCGGCTTTACCGATGCTTTATTAGTGGCAACCGTAGCAGCAATCGTAAGTTACATACCAATCGGACAAATCGCAAGCAGGTTCGGAAGGAAGAGGACGATAATCGGGGGAATTATTCTTATGACTGTTTCCTATCTTTGCGGAACCTTGTTTGTAGAGTACTCATTTCTAATTAATATTGTATTTGCTTTTACCGGTATGGGCTGGGCGGCAATCAATGTGAATTCTCTCCCTATGGTAGTGGAGATGTGTAAGAATACAGATATCGGTAAATATACCGGTATTTATTATACGACTTCTATGTCCGCTCAAATTATTACCCCGATCGTATCCGGTGCTTTATTGGAGAATATCTCCTATCGTACCTTATTTCCCTATGCCGCTGTTTTTTCTATCGCGTCCTTATGCACGATGCTGCTTGTAAAGCATGGCGATTCTAAGCCTGTAAAAAGAGCCAGTGCGTTAGAAAACTTTGATACCGTGGACTAAAGAAAGCGGCTTATAGCGAAAGGAGCTATCGCTGTGTTTTTTAATTTCCTCTTGTGTGCCGGAATATTGGTGACATTATATTTTCTTATGATTATGCCTGAATTAAAAGTAAATCCAAAGAGCAGCAAATTCGACGGCTGGTTCTACGCGCACCGTGGACTGCATGATAATCATACGAAAGCTCCGGAGAACTCATTGTCTGCATTTTCCCTGGCAGTAGACAACCGCTATGGAATCGAACTGGATGTGCAGCTGACCAAGGATGGGGTTCCTGTAATCTTTCATGATTATAATCTCGCACGGGCTTGTCAAGTGAAATACAAGGTTTCCGAATTAACCTTGGAAGAATTAGGTAAATTCCGCTTATTTGAGTCGCAGGAAAGAATACCGACCTTTGAGCAGGTGCTGTCGCTGGTTGATGGGAAGGTTCCGTTGATTATTGAATTAAAGTTTCTCTGGGGCGCAGCGCCGCTCTGTGAGAAGGTTTCTAAGATATTACAGAATTATCAAGGGCTTTATTGTATTGAATCCTTTCATCCGTTCGGACTTATTTGGTATAAGAAACATTATCCGGAGGTGGTACGGGGACAGTTGTCCACCGATTTTGCGAAAGAAAAAATGGAAGGCAGCAGGGTGCAATATTTTATATTAAAGCATCTGCTTACGAATTTTCTGACGAGGCCGAATTTTATCGCATACCAACATAATTACCGGAAAGGATTATCCTTTACCCTATGCCGAAAGCTGTACCGCATAAAAACAGCTGCATGGACAATACAGTCCCAGATGGAATTAGAGGAGAACAAAGGGTTCTTTGATTGGTTTATCTTTGAGAATTTTAGACCGAAATAATGATTTGAGTGTCAAATGCCGATTTATAAACCAACTTCGTCAATTTGCACAATGTATGTGTTGACAAGTAATATGAAACATATTTCATTCGCAACACGTTGTTCCCTATAGCATTCAAAAAACACAATACTTGGATTTAAAGTACGACGTAATGATATATAAGATCATAAAACACAAGATCTAAGTACCAAGGACTTCAAACAGTTGCGTAGTAAAATATTGTTTTCTATTACCCCGGTTTTATATTGCTTTGTGCAAATTCGTGAAGACTATTTGTTAAAGCTTTTGACACTCATATCAATAGTGATATATCGGCCGGATCGTTTCTTTCGTCCTTTGCGGGGCAGGAAACGATCCGGTTTTTTGCCGTATAGGAAATTGGGTATTTATCTGCCTGCGGCAGAACGCGCTCGGCGCGA